>NZ_VWWK01000182.1:0-13394 GCF_011753035.1 Burkholderia sp. Ax-1720
TGCGGCCACGAACAGCGCCAGCCGGCCGCCTTCGCCGGCACCGGCCGCGAACGCGAGCTCGCCGACGCGGCGCTGGTTGTCGCGCATGCGCTCGAAACTGCGCAGCGACCACTCGGTCTGTTGCGCGAAGGCCTGGCGATAGGCCTCGCTGCGGAACACCTCGAGCGAGACGGTTTCATAGAGCGCCAGGTAGCGCCGCGTCGCGCCATCGCTGGCGAGGAAGCGCCGCGCATGGCTGAAGCCGGGGATCGCGACGCGCTCCTGCATGTGCTCGCGGTCGTACCACGCGTTGAAGTCGTCCTCGGTTCGAGGGTCGGTATCGGTCCAGATGCAAAGCTGGCCCGGCCGTTGCGTCGGCTGTTCGCTCATCGTGGCGTTCCTGCGTAAGGTTTCGGACAGGCGCAGTTTGGCGAGGGCGGGCCGGATCGGTCCAACAAGAAAAAAAATACGGACTGAACGGGTTTTCTTATCGCTTGCGGGCGCGCCGCGGCGCCGCCGGGCCGGCTTCGGCGGGCGGGGCCGGTTCGGGCGCGGGGCCGTGCTCGGCGATGAAGTCGCGCGCGGTCTCGGCCGCCAGCTCGGCGATCCGCGCCGACAGCGGGTGGGCCAGCCGGTGGCTGGCCACCAGCGGCATCGGCGTGAAGCGGCTGTCGGTATCGAGCACCAGCAGCGAAGCCTCGCGCAGCTCGCGCTCGATGATGGCCGGCGGCAGCGCGGCCACCCCGAAGCCGTCCACCACCAGGCGCACGATCGCCGCCACCGAGCTGATGCAGTTGATCCGCACCGGCCGCTCGACCGCGCGCGAGAATTCGCGCTCGATCGCCGTATGCGGGCCGGAATGCCGCGAGAAGCTGATCACCGGGTGCTCGGCCAACTGGCCCAGCGTGACGCCCTTGCCGCCCAGGCCCAGCGAGGGGCTGGCCACCCAGCGCATCGGGAATTCGCAGAGCGGTGCGTTGACGAATTCGCGGTCGGCCAGCGTATCGGTATGAAGAATCAGGTCGACCGCATCGGCGCGCAGCCACTGCACCAGGTGGATGGTGGTATCGCTGGTGACCTCCACCTCGAGGCGCGGGAAACGCTCGCGGATGCGCGCCATCAGCGCCGGGAACCAGCTATGGACGATCGATTCGATCACGCCGAGGCGGATCAGGCCCGCGTCGGCATCGGTGTCCTCCACCTCGCGGCGCATCTCGTCGCCCAGGCGCACGATCCGCTCGGCATAACCGAGCATCTTGCGCCCGGCCGGCGTGAGCGTGGCCGAGCGCGAGTTGCGGTCGAACAGGCGCACGTCGAAGCTCTCCTCGAGCGCGGCGATGCGGCTCGACACGGCGGCCTGCGTGGTGTGCAGCTTCTCGGCCGTGAGGCGGAAGTTCTGCAGGCGGGCCAGCCAGATGAAGGTCTCGAGGAAGCGGATGTTCATGATGCGGGTGGGGAGTCGCGGAATCGAGCCCGATGATAACGCGGCGCTTTTTTGAGAAGGAAGGCGCCCGCGCGGGCGACGGCGGCCAGGCCGGGCCTGGGCTGCGGCGATAGCAAAAAGTGTTCGGCGCGAATTTATTTTCTTGTTGGAGCGAAGCGGGGCGGCTGGGCAACACTTCGGCATCCGAATGCGCGGTGCCCCGAACCGGCGTCGCGCCGCGGCCGGCCCGGCCCGACCCAGCGTCGAGGCGAGCCTGATCAATCGCAGTCCTGACGATACGAAACGGTTCAAGAGGAGCCAGCATGACCCCTTCGCGCTACCTGCGCCACGCGCGCGACGCACGCCATCCGCAATCCCTTCGCACCCGCGCCCGACGGCGACTTGCCTCGTCGCTGCGTTCGCCACTGGCTTCGGGCCTGGCCGCCGGCGTCGCCGGCCTGGCGCTCGGCGCCGCAGCCGGCCCGGCGCAGGCGCAATCGAGCGTGACCTTGTACGGCACCATCGACACGGCGATCGTCTACGCCAACAACGCGGGCGGCAAGCGCCAGTTCGAGATGAACAGCAGCAACGTGCTCGGCAACCGCTGGGGGCTGCGCGGCAGCGAGGATCTCGGCAACGGCCTGCGCGCCGTGTTCGACCTGGAGAACGGTTATTCGTCGACCACCGGCGGCTTCCAGCAGGGCGGCGACCTGTTCGGGCGGCAGGCCTGGGTGGGGCTCGCCTCGCAGCGCGCCGGCACGCTGACGGCGGGCCGTCAATACGACGCCGTGGTCGATTTCATCGGGCCCTTCATCGCCGGCACGCAATGGGCGACCTACCTCGGCGGCCACCCGGGCGACCTCGACAACACCAACAACGACTACCGCTCGAACAACTCGGTGAAGTACACCACGCCGACTTATCGTGGCCTGCGCGCCAGCGGCCTATACAGCTTCGGCGGCACGCCGGGGCAGTTCGGGCGCAATTCGATCTGGTCGCTCGGGGTGGGCTACACGGGCGGGCCGATCGTGCTCGGCGCGGCCTACGTGCACGTCAAGGACCCGAACTTCTCCTACTTCGGCAACAACTCGAGCTCGAGCGCCACCGGCAGCAACATGGCGGCGAGCCGCGTCTATTCGGGTTACGCCTCGGCCGGCGACGAGCAGATCGTGGCGGTCGGCGGCACCTACACGGCGGGGCCGGCGATCATCGGCGCGGTGTATACCAACACGCGCTTCGGCGAACTGGGCGCGCATGCGAGCCTGGACCCGCTCGGCTATCGCGGCTCGGCCAGCTTCCACAACGCCGAGCTGAACCTGCGCTACTACCTCACGCCGGTCTGGCTGCTCGGCGCGGCTTACGACTACACGCGCGGCTACGGCGTCAACCACGTGACCTACCAGCAGGGCGACCTGGGCATCACCTACATCCTCTCCAAGCGCACCCAGCTCTACCTGGTCGGCCTCTACCAGCACGCGTCGGGCACCGATTCGAGCGGGCAGGCGGCGGTGGCCAACATCAACGGGCTGAGCGCCTCGTCGACGCCGAACCAGGTTTCGGTATTGGCGGGCATCACGCATCGGTTCTGAGCGGCTCGCCATCACGCAAAAAGGCCATCGCGAAGACTCGCGATGGCCTTTTGTTTCGTTTCGATTCGACGAGCCTGCCGCGCGATGCTTATTCCCCGCCGTGCCTCAACCTGAGCGCGACCACCGCCGCGATCGCCAGCGCCACGGCCAGCAGGGTGAGGCCGTTCTTCGCGTCGCCGGTGGCCTGCTCGATCGCGCCCACCACGGTGGGCCCGACGAAGCCGCCGAGCAGGCCGCAGGTATTGACCAGCCCCAGCCCGCCCGCCAGCGCATTGCCGGACAAGCGCGAGGCCGGGAAGGTGAAGATGATGGCCTGCACCACGAAGAACATCGCGGCGGCCACGCACACGCTGAGCAGGGCCAGCCCCGGCGAGGCATGGGCGGCGCTGACCAGGCCCGCGGCCATCACCAGCAGCCCCGCGCAGAGCAGCGAGCGCGAGCGCTTCGAGTCGCGCGCCAGGCGCGGCAGCGTCGAGGCGCCGAGCGCGGCGGCCACCCAGGGCATCGCGCTCAGCAGCCCGACCGCGAACGACGAGAACTGCCCCGAGGCCGAGATGATGCCGGGCAGGAAGAAGATCATCGTGTAGATCGTCAACTGGTGGCAGAAGTAGACGAAGATCGCCAGCCAGATCTGCGGATCGCGTACCGCCAGCCCGAACGAATGGCCGCCGTGCGAGGCGCTGCCGGCCTGCTGCTCGGCCGCCAGCGAGCGCTCCAGCGCGCGGCCCGTCTCGGCGTCGAGCCAGGGTGCGCTGCTGGGCCGGTCGGGCAGCTTGCGCCAGACCACGAAGGCCAGCAGCACGGCCGGAACCCCCTCGATCGCGAACAGCCATTGCCAGCCGTGCCAGCCGAAGGCGCCGTCGAGTTCGAGCAGCGCGCCGGCCAGCGGCCCGCCGACGATGTTCGCCACGCACACGCCGAGCAGGAAGTAGCCGGTCGCGCGGGCCCGCTCCTCGCGGCCGAACCAGTAGGTCAGGTACAGCATCACGCCCGGGAACAGGCCGGCCTCGGCCGCGCCGAGCAGCAGGCGCATCAGGTAGAACGAGGTTTCGCCGCGCACGAAGGCCATCGCGATCGACAGCAGGCCCCAGGTGATCATGATGCGGGTGATCCAGAAGCGCGCGCCGACGCGATGCAGCACCAGGTTGCTGGGAATCTCCAGCACCGCGTAGGTCAGGAAGAACAGGCCGGCGCCCAGGCCGTAGGCGGCCGAGGAAATGCCGAGATCGACGCTCATCGCGTGCTTGGCGAAGGCGATGTTGGTGCGGTCGAGGAAGCTGATGACGTAGGCGACGATCAGGATCGGCATCAGCTTGCGGAACAGCAGCCGGTTCAGCGCGACGCGGGCATCGCCGTCGACGGCGGACAGGGTGGCGGGTTGGGACGACATCGAATGGACTCCATCGGCAACAGTCCGGCGCGCGCCGCAAGCCGGGCGCACCGCGAGGTTCGGACGACAGGCGGGGGCGCCCGGCGCGTGCTCGCGCCGCGCCGGCCCGGCTTGCCGTGCGCTCCCTTCATCTCATGGAGCCCGGCCTTGCTCGGGGCGGCGCGCGCGACGGCGTGCCAGGGGCGCGGAGCCCGCGCTTGCTTGTCGGTCGTGCGTCAATACAGGAACGATTGCTTGTGGCTTCGGTTCAGAACCTGACCGCGTCGGGCCCCTTCAGGCCGAGCATCGCGCGGGCCTCGGCCGGGGTGGCGATCTCCAGCGACAGCCCTTCCAGCACCTGGCGCATCTTCAGCACCTGGGCGGCGCTCGATTCGGCCAGCTTGCCGGGGCCGATCCAGAGCGAATCCTCGAGCCCGACGCGCACGTTCGCGCCCTGCGCGGCGCCGATCGTGGCCAGCGGGATCTGGTTGCGGCCCGCGCCGAGGATCGACCAGACGTAGTCCGCGCCGAACAGCCGGTCGGCGGTGCGCCGCATGTGCATCAGGTCCTCGGGATGCGCGCCGATCCCGCCGAGCAGCCCGAACACGCTCTGCACGAAGAACGGCGGCTTGGCCAGTCCGCGATCGACGAAGTGCGCGAGGTTGTAGAGATGCGAGATGTCGTAGCACTCGAATTCGAAGCGCGTGCCGTTCGCGCCGCAACTGGTGAGGATGGTCTCGATGTCGGCGAAGGTGTTCTTGAACACCAGGTCGCGACTGTTCGCGAGATGCTCGCGTTCCCAGTCGTGCTTCAGCTCGGGGAAGCGCTCCAGCATCGGGTAGAGGCCGAAGTTCATCGAGCCCATGTTCAGCGAGGCGATCTCGGGCTGGAAGTGATGCGCGGGGCGCAGCCGCTCGGCGATCGTCATGTGCGGGCTGCCGCCCGAGGTCAGGTTGATCACGGCATCGCAGCGCGCCTTGATGCGCGGCAGGAACTCCGCGAACACGGCCGGGTCCTGGGTCGGCTTGCCGTCGGAAGGGTTGCGCGCGTGCAGGTGCAGGATCGCGGCGCCGGCCTCGGCGGCCGCGACCGCGGCGTCCTCGATCTCGCGCGGCGTGACGGGCAGGTAGGGCGACATCGACGGCGTGTGGATCGCGCCGGTCGGGGCGCAGGTGATGATGACTTTGCGGGCGGAGGCCATGTGGGTTCCTCGTGAAGCGTGGATTCGGATCGAGCGGGAGGGCGGGGCGCGTGGGTGGGCTCAGAGCACCTCGACGTTGCCGCACACGGAGATCGCCTGCCCCGAGATGCCATGGCCGCCCGGCGAGCAGAGGAACAGCGCGGTGGCGGCGATTTCCTCGGGGTCGGTCATGCGGCGCAGCGAGATCTTCTCCAGGTAGCGCGCCTCCATCTCCTCGTAGGCGAGGCCGAGCTGCTTCGCGCGCGCCTCGATCACGCCGCGCATGCGCGGGCCGCGCACGATGCCGGGCTGGATCGCGTTGACGCGGATGCCGGTCGGCCCGAGCTCGATCGCGAGGCTCTTGACCAGGCCGACGATCGCCCACTTGGTGGCCGCGTAGGGCGTGCGGAACGCGTAGCCGAGCCGCCCGGCCACCGAGGACAGCGCGATGATCGAGCCGCCTTGCGGCGAGGCGCGCAGCAACGGCACCGCGCGCCGCGCGAAACGGTATTGCGCGTCGAGGTTGATCGAGATGGTGCGTTGCCAGTCGCCCGGGTCGATCTCGTCGATGCCGCCGGTCGGCCCGGCGATGCCGGCGTTGTTGACCAGCACGTCGAGCCCGCCCAGCGTTCGGCCGAGGTCCTCGAACACGCGCTCGATCGCGGCCGGGTCGGCCACGTCGGCCAGCGTGGCGCCGTGCACGGGTTTGCCCGCGCGCTCGCCGAGCGCGGCGATGGCCGCCTCGGAGGCGTCGCAGACATGCACGCGCGCGCCGGCCTCGGCGAACGCGTCGGCGATCATCAGGCCGATGCCGGAGGCGCCGCCCGTGACGAGCACGCGCAGGCCGGGGAAGGGTTTGAGCAAATCGAGGATGGCCATGCCGGTTTGTCTCCTGTTTCGTTCTACTGAGAGTCGTGCTTGCAAGCGCGCCGTGGTGGGCCGCGCTTTCCGTGTTGCCGTGCCGCCGGTGCGGGGTTCAGGCGCGCGCCGGCTTGAGTCGTGCCGCTGCTTCCTTGTTCGCGGGCTCGGCGCCATCCTCGGCGTCCCGCGCCGTGCCGAGCGTGGTCGCCAGGTCGTGCGCGGCGCCGTCGATGTCGAGCGCGATGCCCGCCTTCGCGCCGGCGCCGTCGCCGCGCGCGATCGCCTCGACGATCGCGCGATGCGCCACCATCGAGCGGCGCATATGCGGGATGTCGGGCGCCACCATGTTCAGGAACGGGCCGATCCGCATCCACAGGTTCTCGATGATGGCCAGCGTGCTCTCGCTCGCGCCGTGCCGGTAGATCGCGCGGTGGAAGGCGAAGTTGGCGCGCAGGTATTCGCGCGTGTCGCCGGCCTCGGCGTGCGTGTGCATGGTCTCGCAGAGCGCGCGGACCTCGGCCACCTGCGCCTCGTCCATGCGGGCGGTGGCACGCGCGGCCACGCAGCCCTCCAGGGCGATGCGCACGTCGCGCAGCTCGTCGAGCATCTCGACCGTCATCGGCGGCACCACCAGGGCGCGGTTCGGGCCGTCCACCAGCGCGCGCTCGGCGGCCAGCCGGGTGAGCGCGGCGCGCACCGGCATGGTGGACGAGCCGACCGCCTCGGCCACGCCGCGCAGGCTCAGCGCCTGGCCCGGCGCGAAGCGGCCGCTCATCAGCGCCTCGCGCAGTTGCTGGTAGACCTTGTCGGCCATCGTTTCGGATTCGACGAGCTGCAGGGCGGGCGGGGTGATGCGCGGTGACAAGGCGGTGGGCTCCGGGTTTGATGTGTGATCACACTGGAATGGAATGCAGTGTTGTCGATTCGCGTGGGCGAGTCAAGACTAGCGCGCTCAGGGAAAACGCGGGGGCGCCGGCATGTCGCGGGGAGCGGGGCAGGTGCATGATCGAGGCGGGCGCGGGGCGGTTGGGATCGCGCTCGGGATCGCTGGCGGACCGGATCACCGTCGGCCATGCGCGATGTGAATGAATCAAGTAGAAAAATCCATTTGTCTCATGAGTTTCCGCTCACTAGGATGTCGCCATGGCGGGCCCACGTGGTCCGCGCCTTCCTGACTCGCAGGCTCATTCCAAGACTCACCCACCACCGCCCATCATGTCCTCGCCGACCACTCCCTCCACCGCCCAGGCCGTCGTGCCGCCCCAGCCGGCCGCGCCCGCTTCGGCCACGGCCGCCACCACCGCGACATCGTCCCAGGCCGCCAGCCGCCCGCTCGCGAGGCTGGCCATGGTCACCGTGCTGACGGGGATCGGCGCCGGCATCGGCGGCATGCTGCTGGCGCTGCTGCTGCACGAGATCCAGCATCTCGCCTATGGCTACAGCGTCGGCCAGGTGATCAGCGAGGAGAGCTTCCTGCACGGCGTGAGCGCGGCCTCGCCGCTGCGCCGGGTGCTGGTGATGACCGGCTGCGGGCTGGTGGCCGGCTTCGGCTGGTGGGCGCTGTACCGCTGGGGCAAGCCGCTGGTCAGCATCAAGCGCGCCGTGAAGGCCGCCGACCCGCGCATGCCGATCCTCAGCACCACCGTCCACGCGCTGCTGCAGATCGTGACGGTGGCGCTCGGCTCGCCGCTCGGCCGCGAGGTGGCGCCGCGCGAGATCGGCTCGCTGTGGGCCGGCTGGATCGCGCATCGGGCCGGGCTGTCGGCGGCCGACCAGCGCCTGATGGTGGCCTGCGGGGCCGGCGCCGGCCTGGCCGCCGTCTACAACGTGCCGCTGGGCGGCGCCGTGTTCGTGCTGGAGGTGCTGCTCGGCAGCTTCGGCTGGTCGGCCGCGGTGCCGGCCCTGGCCAGCTCGGCGATCGCCGCCGTGGTGGCCTGGATCGGCCTGGGCAACGAGCACCAGTACACGGTCGCGCCGCTCGCCATCGACGCCTCGCTGGTGGTGTGGTCGGCGCTCTGCGGGCCGGTGTTCGGGGTGGCCGCCTACGGCTTCACGCGCCTGACCACGGCCGCGCGGGCCAGCGCGCCGCGCGACTGGCGGCTGCCGGCGCTGTCGGTGCTCAATTTCGCGATCATCGGCGGCCTGTCGATCGCCTTGCCGGCCCTGCTCGGCAACGGCAAGGGGCCGGCCTCGCTGGGTTTCGACAGCGCCCTGACGATCGGCATGGCCGCCGTGCTGCTGGTGGCCAAGGTGGCGATCGAGTGGGGCAGCCTGCGGGCCGGCGCCGAAGGCGGCCTGCTCACGCCGGGCCTGGCCAACGGCGCGCTGCTCGCGATCGTGCTGGGCGGTCTCTGGCATGTCGTGTGGCCCGGCACGGCGCCCGGCGCGTTCGCCATCGTCGGTGCCGCCGCCTTCCTGTCCGCCTCGATGCAGATGCCGCTGACCGCGATCGTGCTGGTTGTCGAATTTACCCGCGTCGGCCACGATTTCCTGGTGCCGGTGCTGATCGCGGTGGCCGGTTCGATCGCCGCGTTCCGGCTGGTCTCGACGCGCGCGCGGGGCTGAGCGGCGCGCCGGGCGCGTTGCCCGGCATGGGTCGAAGCACGACATGAGCCGGCGCCGTCTCGCGCCGGCTTTTCCTTTCTTACAGGCACGAAGCCTGCCGCGCTCGATACCGCTGGAACGATTCACGGCGAATGCGCGCGGCGTTCGCCGAATCGGCGGCCTTTACCTTTGCCGAGGATGGTTTATTGTTGATGCGTGCCGGCCGCCGTCGCGCGCCCGGCATGGTGGATTCGTCCGGCATGCACCGCGTCGCCACCCAGTCATGTTTCTCGGGCATCATGCCGGCTTGGTTCAATCGATGCGCGAGCAACCATCGACGTGCCGCCGGCGAAGCGGGCCGTCGATGCCCGTCCCGCGCGTCACCCGCAAGCCCAAGGCAGGAGAGGCCGCATGGAGATCTTCGACGCATTGCATCTGGCGCGCCTGCAGTTCGCGTTCACGGTGTCGTTCCACATCGTGTTCCCGGCGATCAGCATCGGCATGGCCAGCTTCCTCGCGGTGCTCGAAGGCATGTGGCTCAAGACCGGCGATTCGTCCTACAAGGACATGTTCCTGTTCTGGTCGAAGATCTTCGCGGTCGGCTTCGGCATGGGCGTGATCTCGGGCGTGGTGATGGCCTACGAGATCGGCACCAACTGGGGCGGCTTCTCGCGCATCGCCGGCAGCGTGACCGGCCCGCTGCTGACCTACGAGGTGCTGACCGCCTTCTTCCTCGAGGCCGGCTTCCTCGGCGTGATGCTGTTCGGCTGGCAGCGCGTGAGCCCGCGCGCGCATTACTTCGCCACGCTGATGGTCGCGCTCGGCACCCTGATCTCCACCTTCTGGATCCTCGCCTCCAACAGCTTCATGCAGACCCCGCAGGGTTTCGGCATCGAGAACGGGCGGCTGGTGCCGGTCGACTGGTGGAAGATCATCTTCAATCCCTCGTTCCCGTATCGCCTGTTCCACATGACGATCGCGGCCTTCATCGTGGCCGGCTTCCTGGTGGCCGCCTGCAGCGCCTGGCACCTGCTCAAGGGGCGGCGCGACGCGGCCGTCACGCGCAGCTTCTCGATGGCGCTGTGGCTGCTGCTGCCGCTGGTGCCGCTGCAGATCGCGATCGGCGACGCGCACGGCCTGAACACGCGCGAATACCAGCCGGCCAAGATCGCGGCGATCGAGGGCATCTGGGAGACCGAGCACGGCGGCACCGCGCTGAACCTGGTGGGCCTGCCCGACATGGACGCCGAGGTCACGCGCTACGCGATCCAGCTCCCGCACCTGGGCAGCTTGATCCTCACCCACAGCTGGGACGGCGAGATCCGCGGCCTCAAGACCTTCCCGCGCGAGGACCGCCCCTATTCGCCGATCATCTTCTGGACCTTCCGCGTGATGGCCGGGCTCGGCTTCCTGATGCTGTTCGCGGTGCTGCTGGGCTGCTGGCTGCGGCGCGGCGCGCGGCTCTACGATTCGCGCGTGTTCCAGCGCTTCATGCTGTGGATGGGGCCGTCGGGCATCGTCGCGCTGCTGGCCGGCTGGATCACCACCGAGGTGGGCCGCCAGCCCTGGACCGTCTACGGCGTGCTGCGCACCGAGCATTCGGTCTCGCCGCTGAGCGGCCAGCAGGTCGGCGTGACCCTGCTGCTGTTCGTGATCGTCTATTTCCTGGTGTTCGGCACGGGGGTCTACTACATGCTCAAGCTGATGCGAAAGGGCCCCTCGATCGGCCATGACGAAAGCCAGGCCGCCCATCCGGTGCTGCAGAACCGGGCGCTGTCGCGCCCCCACGACGCGATCGACGAGGAGTGACGCGATGAGCCTCTATCTTCCCGTGCTGTGGGCCTTCATCGTCGGGCTCGGCGTGTTCCTCTACGTGATGCTCGACGGTTTCGACCTCGGCCTCGGCCTGCTGTTTCCGTTCTTCGACGCGCGCAGCGAGCGGCAGGTGATGCTCAACACCGTCGCGCCCGTGTGGGACGGCAACGAAACCTTCCTGGTGCTGGGCGGCGCGGTGTTGTACGGCGCCTTCCCGGTGGCCTATGCCACGCTGCTGCCGGCCAACTACCTGCCGCTGGTGCTGATGGTGATCGGCCTGATCTTCCGCGGCGCGGCCTTCGAGTTGCGCGCCAAGGCACGGCGTACCCAGAACCTCTGGGACCTGGCCTTCATCGGCGGCTCGATGCTGGCCACCTTCTGCCAGGGCGTGGTGCTCGGCTCGCTGCTGCAGGGCACCACCATCGTCAACGGCGCGTTCGCCGGCGACCCGTTCGGCTGGCTCTCGCCGTTCAGCGTGTTCTGCGGCTTCTGCCTGCTGATCACCTACGCCACGCTCGGCTGCGGCTGGCTGATCTGGAAGACCGACGGCGCGCTGCGGGAGAAGGCGTATTTCCTGATGAAGCCGCTGTGCCTGATCCTGCTCGGCGCGATCTTCCTGGTCAGCGCCTGGACCGTGATCGGGCTGCCGTCGGTGGCCGAGCGCTGGTTCGGCGGCGGCCGGCTGATCGTGTTCTCGCCGGTGCCGATCCTGGTGCTGGCCTGCGCCACCGGCATCCTGCGCGCGGTGAACCATCGCCGTCGCGACCTGCAACCCTTCGTGCTGACGCTGGCGATCCTGTTCCTCGGCTACACGGGCCTCGCGATCAGCATCTGGCCCAACCTGGTGCCGCCTTCGCTGTCGATCTGGGACGCGTCCTCGCCGGCCGAGAGCCAGTGGTTCATCCTGGTCGGCACGGTGATCGTGCTGCCGATCATCCTGGTCTACAACTTCATGCAGTACCGCGTATTCCACGGCAAGGTCCGCGAGGGCGACGCCGGGTATCACTGAGCGCGGGCACGCGCCTTGCCCCGCCCTGGAGCGAGGCTCCGGCGAGCCGGACGATTGCATCCGGGACGGCGTTCTATCGCATCGTTTGTTGCGCGATTCGCGCACGCCGCTTGAAGATCGCGATGGCCCGCCAGGCCCGCGAACGTGCAGTCCGATGGAAAAAAAGATATATTTGCGACCCTAAACGAAACGAGCCGAATGTTTCAGAAGTCTTTCATGCCGTGATGGTTCGCGCCTGAGATGCGCCCCGTCGCGGCATTCGATGTGCATGCCATGCATTCACGTGACGGGAAGGACATGACAGCCAGGCAAACCGGGTGGGCGTTTCTTCGGGCAGTCGGGCCTCGCGCCGCGTCGAGCGCGCAGCGGGCCGGGCTCCCGCCGACATGATGCACGCGCCGTCGTCGCAGCGATTCGAATTCGCGCGGCCGGACGCGTCGCACGCTTCGTGGTGTGTTCCCAGAATCCTGCCGTGCCGCACGCGCGTGATCGCGCCTGCGTGCGCGGTCTTTCGTATTGCGCCCGTGGCCGTCGGAAGCTCGGCGGCGCGGGTGCTGGCGTCGCGCGGGCAGGCCGTCCCGCGCGACGCGAATCCGTAGCGCCATAACAAAACAAGGATGGAGGATGACCTGCGTGTCTCGCGCACGCAGTCTGTTGATAACCGTCTCAAACAAAAGGTTGGGATCATGACAAAACAATCCTCGTCGCTCGGAGTCGTCGGCGGGCTGACATTGCTGTTCGCCGTGC
This sequence comes from Burkholderia sp. Ax-1720, assembly GCF_011753035.1. Taxonomy (NCBI): domain Bacteria; kingdom Pseudomonadati; phylum Pseudomonadota; class Betaproteobacteria; order Burkholderiales; family Burkholderiaceae; genus Burkholderia; species Burkholderia sp. Ax-1720. The sequence continues at coordinate 12,517 of NZ_VWWK01000182.1, forward strand.
TGGCCGGGCTGTACCTGCTGGTCGGCGGCGCGTGGCTGGTCGCCATCGGCGGCTCGGCGTACTACGTGGTCGCCGGCATCGTGCTGCTGGTCTTCGCCTGGCTGGTGCGCGGCCGCCGCGCCGTCGCGCTGACGCTCTACGCGCTGCTGCTGGTGGGCACCGCGATCTGGGCCGTCGGCGAATCCGGTTTCGATTTCTGGGCCCTCGCGCCGCGCTCCGGCGTGCTGGTCATCTTCGGCGTCTGGCTGCTGGTGCTGGTCACGCGCAAGCTCAACGGCGCCCGCGCCGCCAACGGCTGGGCCTTGGCGATCTCGCTGGTGATCTGGGGCGGCGTGCTGTTCTACGCGAACTTCAACGATCCGCAGGAACTGAACGGCACCCTCGCGGCGCAGACGCCCGCGCAGACCTCGCCGATCCCCGGCATCGCCGACGCCGACTGGCCGGCCTATGGCCGCACCCAGGACGGCACGCGCTACTCGCCGCTCAAGCAGATCACGCCCGATAACGTGAAGAACCTGCAGGTGGCCTGGACCTTCCGCACCGGCGACATGAAAGGCCCGAACGATCCGGGCGAGATCACCAGCGAGGTCACGCCGATCAAGATCGGCAACCTGCTGTACCTCTGCTCGCCGCACCAGATCCTGTTCGCGCTCGACGCCGCCTCGGGCAAGCTCGCGTGGAAGTTCGACCCGGGCCTGAAGGCCGATCCGTCGTTCCAGCACGTGACCTGCCGCGGCGTGTCCTACGTCGACCTGTCGGCTTCCGCACAAGGCGACGCCGCCAGCGCGGCACCGGCCGCCGATACGGCTGCCGCCGCGTCCGCCGCCTCGGGTGCCGCCGCCGCTAACGCGGCCACCGACGCCGCCAGCGCCACCGAC
>NZ_VWWK01000183.1:0-13349 GCF_011753035.1 Burkholderia sp. Ax-1720
TCGGGCAGCGCACCGCGCCCGGTGGCGGCACGGCGCCCTTGGTGGAAGTTTTCGGCGGGGCCGGCTGGGCGGCCATCACGCGCACGCCGGCCGAGATCCGCGCGGCCAGCTCGCCGACCGCCTGCCGGTGGCCGGCCACCAGCGCGTCGTAGCCGCTGCCGACCTTCTCCACCAGGGTGCTGCGGCAGGTCATCACCGACTGCGTGGCCAGCGAGCGCACGCTCCACACCGCATCGAGCGCGGCCTTGTCGCCGGGCCAGGACTCGAAGCGCTGCACGTCGACGCTGACGCGGTAGACCGGCACGCCCGGCGGCGCGGGCGCGTCGGCCACGTCGATGGTGCCGAGCCGGCGCGTGAGCGCCGAGGACAGCGCGCGGCGGATCTCGTCGGCCGGCGGCGAGGCCCAGCGATGCTCCTCGAGCACGTCGACGCGCGACTCGCCGCGCTGGACCACCAACTGGTTCTTGGCGACCTGCTCGGGCACGTTGACGGCCGGCACCTGGATCAGGAATGCGGGGTTGGCCGGCAGGCCGCGGCCGGCGGTGACGGCGCCGGCGTCGCCCGACAGCGTGTAGAAGTGCGAGGGCGCCGAGGCGCAGCCGGCCAGCAGCGCCGCGCCCGCCAGGGCCGTGATGGTCGCCAGGGACGTGAAGGACCTGACGGACGTACGGGAGGCCGCGGCGGCCGGCGCCGGCAGGCTGCCGCGCGCGGCGCGGCGAGTCGAACGGGGCGGGGTGGCGCTCATTTCTGGTCTCCGGGTTTGCCGCGGAGCAGCGACTCGGGATGCCGCTCCATGTAGTCGGCGAGGTTGTTCAGCGACTGCAGGGTGCGCGTGAGCTCCTTGAGCGCGCCGCGCACGTCCGCCTGCAGCGGCGAATCCTGCTGCAGGGTCGCCTCGGCCGTGGTGAAGGTCTGCTTGGCCGCCGACAGCGTGTCGCGCGCCTGCGGCGCGACCTGCGTGTCGAGCTGCTGGAACAGTTGGTCGGCGTGCTTGAGCGCGTCGTTGAGGTTGTTGCCGATCTGGTCGAACGGCACCTTGTCGAGCTTCTTGGCGATATCGGCCACCTGCAGTTGCAGCTCGTCGAGCGTGTTCGGCACGGTGGGCAGTTCGACCGGCTTGCGCGTCAGGTCGATCTGGACCTTCTGCGCCTTCGGGAAGAAGTCGAGCGCCACGTAGAGCTGGCTGGTCAGCAGGTTGCCGGTGCGCAACTGGCCGCGCAGGCCGTGCTCGACCAGGCGCGTGAGGATGTCGCGCTGGGCCGGCTCGCCCTTCTTCTCGACCAGGTCGCGGAAGCGCTTGCCGAGCCGCTCCGGATAGATGTTCATGGTGACCGGCATCAGGAAGTTCTTGGTCTTCGGGTCGTAGTCGATGGCGATGTTGGTGACGTTGCCCAGCACGATGCCGCGGAAGTCGACCGGCGCGCCCACCGACAGCCCGCGCAGCGACTGGTTGAAGTTCATCACCACCTCGACCGGCAGGCCGTCCGGATCGCGCATCGCATCGCCCTCGTCGGAGCCGAGCCGGAAGGTCGCGCCGTTCGACACCGGGCCGCCGGCCGACTGGTTCGGCGGCGACTGGAAGGCCAGGCCGCCGAGGATCACGGTGGCCAGCGACTGCGTATTGAGCTTGAAGCCGCTCGAATCGAGGCGCAGGTCCACGCCGCTGGCCTGCCACCAGCGCGTGTTGGTGCCGACGTATTGGTCGTAGGGGGCGTTGACGAACACGTTGAAGGTCACGCCGGTGCCGTCCTTGTCGAGCGAGAAGCCGACCACCTGGCCGACCTGCACGCGCCGGTAGTAGACCGGCGAGCCGATGTCGACCGAGCCCAGCGAATCGCCGTGCAGCACGTAGGAGGTGCCCTTGTCGTCGCCGGTGACGGGCGGGGGCGTCTCCAGGCCGGCGAAGTCGGTCTGGGTATTGGGCGAGCGGCCGGCGTCGACGCCGATGTAGGCGCCCGACAGCAGCGTGTTGAGTCCCGACACGCCGGAGGCGCCCACCCGCGGGCGCACCACCCAGAAGCGGCTGCCCTTGACGGCGAAGTCCTCGGCTTCCTTCTTCAGCTGCACGTCGACCAGCACGTGCGAGAGGTCCTTGGAGAGCTTGATGGTCTTGACCGTGCCGATCTCGACATCCTTGTACTTGACCTGGGTCTTGCCCGGCTCGAGTCCCTCGGCGCTGCGGAAGCTGATGGTGATCTCGGGGCCGCGGTCGAACACCGACTTCACCACCAGGCCGATGCCGATCAGCGCCGCCACCAGCGGCACCAGCCAGACCAGCGAGGGCAGCCAGCCGCTGCGGCGCGTGACGACGGCCTCGGGCAGCTCGGGCGGGTTGGGCTGGTTCGGGTCGGGTTGCGGGCCTTGCGGACTATTCATGGTGTTTTCCAGAGGTGACGACGTGATCCCAGATCAGCCGGGGATCGAATTGCATCGAGGCGAGCATGGTGAGGATCACCACCGAGCCGAACGCGAGCGCGCCCGGGCCGGCGGTGATCTCGGCCAGCGAACGGAAGTGGACCAGCGCGACGGTCAGCGTGACGACGAAGATGTCGAGCATCGACCAGCGCCCGATCCGCTCGACGATGCGATACAGCCGCGTGCGCTGCACCGGACGCCAGGCGGAACGGCGCTGCGCGGAGATCACCAGGATGGTCAGCGCGCCGAGCTTGAGCATCGGCACCAGGATGCTGGCGACGAATACCACCACGGCCAGCGGCCAGTCGCCCGACACCCAGAAATAGACCACCCCGCTCATGATCGTGTCTTCCTGCGCGCCGACGATCGAGGCGGTGCGCATGATCGGCAGCAGGTTGGCGGGAATATACAGGATCGCGGCGGCCAGCAGCAGCGCCCAGGTGCGCGCGATGCTGTCGGGCTTGCGCAGGTGCAGGGCGGTGCCGCAGCGCGCGCAGCGCTCGGCCGGATGCGCGTCGGCGCGCGCGAGCTTCTGCACGTGGCCGCAGGCATGGCAGCTCGCCATGCCCGCGCGTGCGGCGGAGGTGATCTTCATCGGCGCGGCGCTCCGGCGTGGCTCGCCGGCGTGCCGCCGGCCGGCGCAGCAGGGGCGTACCGCTGCGCCGCGCGGCGCGCGAGGATCTCGTCGGCGAGGTCCCACAGCGCGCGCGGGTCGAACATCATCACCGCGGCCAGCATCAGGGTCAGCGCGCCGAACGCGAACAGCGCCGCCTCCGGCACCACGCGCGCCAGGCTCACCATCTTGACGATGGTCACCAGGATGCCCAGCATGAACACCTCGATCATGCCCCAGGGGCGCACCAGCTGGATCGCCCGCAGCACCGCGTTGAAGGCCGGCGGCACGTGGCCGGCGCGCAGCGAGAGCAGCACGTAGAGCAGCGCGGCCATCTCGATCAGCGGGAACAGCAGGGTGGAGCAGAACACCATCACCGCCACCAGTTGCATGTCCTGGTTCCACAGCGCCTCGAGCGCGCCGAGCAGGGTGGTCTGCACGCGCATGCCGTTGACGTCCATCTCGAGGATCGGGAAGGTCTGGGCGATCACGAAGGTGATCAGGGCGGCCAGCGTCAGGGCGCAGATGCGCTCGATCTGGTTGGCGGTATTGCGGTAGAGCAGCGCGTCGCAGCGCGGGCAGCGTGCGCTGTCCTTGCCGCTAAGCTGCGTTTTGTGCAACAGTGCGTCGCACTCATGACAGGCAATCAGGTCGTGTGTTTCCATCTCGGAGGCCGGTTGCGCGCCATCATGGGGGACGCGGGGACGGGTTGGAACCCGCGCCAATCTTACCAAAACGCGATTTTCGTGGTGTCAAGCCCGGCTCGGGGCACGCCGCGCCCGGCCGGGCCGGGATCGGGCAGACGAGCCAAATTCTGACCGCCGCGCCAGTTTTCAGTTTCCTCGCCTGCCGGATTGTTGCGGTAGCATGGCGGCCTTGAATGCGTCGGAATCCTACAGGCAGGGCCGGCGCCGCGTCCCGCACCATCCGAGGCTTTCCGTTATGGCATCGTCGCTCACGCTGAACCGGCCGGACACTTATACGCGCACCGCGATCGCGCTGCACTGGCTGATCGCGCTGCTGATCATCTGCGGTTTCTCGCTGGGCTGGGTGATGACCGACATTCCCGGTTTCACGCCCACCAAGCTCAAGTATTTCTCCTGGCACAAGTGGATCGGCGTGACGGTGTTCGCGCTGGCCGTGATCCGCGTGCTGTGGCGCGCCACCCACGCGGCGCCGCCGCTGCCGGCCGGCACCTCGCGCCTGGCCAAGGGCGCCGCGCATGCCGTGCATGGCCTGCTCTACCTGCTGATGCTGGCGATCCCGATCACCGGCTATCTCTACAGCTCGGCCTCGAACATCCCGGTGGTCTATCTCGGCCTGGTCCCGCTGCCGCGCCTGATCGATCCCGATCCGGTCCTGAAGGAAACGCTGAAGACGCTGCACATCTTCCTCAACTACACGCTGCTCGCGCTGGTGGCGCTGCACGTGCTGGCCGCGCTCAAGCACCAGGTCGTCGATCGCGACGGGGTGCTGGGCCGCATGCTCCCGTTCCTCAAATAAGAAAAGGAAAGCCATGAAGATCTCCCTGAATCGCTCCCTGCTGGCGGCCGTGGCTGCCGCCGCGCTGGCCTTCTCGGGCGCCGCCGCGGCCCAGGTCGACCTCGCCAAGAGCAAGGTGTCGGCGGTCTCCAAGCAGATGAACGTGCCGACCGAGGGCAGCTTCAAGAAATTCAGCGCCGATCTGAAGTTCGACCCGGCCAAGGCCGCCGAGGGCCACGCCCAGGTCAATATCGACATCGCCAGCTTCGACCTCGGCGACAAGATGTACAACGACCAGGTGGCCGGCAAGGAATGGTTCGACGCCAAGACCTACCCGCAGGCCAGCTTCGTCTCCACCTCGATCGCGCCGGCCGGCGGCAACAAGTACAACGTCGCCGGCAAGCTGACCATCAAGGGCAAGACCGTGCCCGTCACGGTGCCGGTCACCGTCACCGAGAGCGGCGGCCAGCGCGTGTTCGACGGCGTGCTGCCGATCAAGCGCTCGAGCTTCGAGATCGGCACCGGCGAGTGGAAGGACACCTCGATCGTCGCCGACGAAGTGCAGATCAAGTTCCATCTCGTCGCCGCGAAATAAGCCGCGCCGACGAATCGCTTCCGGGGGCCGCGACTCGCCGTGGCCTTCCATCCAACCGTAGCTAGGAGAATGACTTGAAGAAGACCCTGATCATGGCGGCGGGCGCGCTCGCCGCGGCGCTGTCGATCCCGGCGATGGCCGCGCCGGTGACCTACCAGCTCGACCCGAGCCACACCTACCCGAGCTTCGAGACCGACCACTTCGGCGGCCTGTCGGTCTGGCGCGGCAAGTTCGACACCTCGAGCGGCACGGTGACGATCGATCGCGCGGCCCACACGGGCAGCGTCGAGGTCACCACCAAGATCGCCTCGATCCATACCGGCAGCGCCAAGCTCGACGAGCACGTGCAGACGCCGGACTTCTTCGACGCCGCCAAGTACCCGGACGCGACCTTCAAGGGCACCCTGAAGTTCGACGGCGACAAGCCGGTGGCCGCGGTCGGCAACCTGACGCTGCATGGCGTGACCAAGCCGCTGACGCTGACCATCAACTCCTTCAAGTGCATGCAGCACCCGATGCTCAAGCGTGAAGTCTGCGGTGTGGATGCCGCCGGCGAATTCAACCGCGACGAGTTCGGCGTCGACTACGGCAAGGCCTATGGCTTCAAGATGCAGACCAAGCTGCTGATCACGGCCGAAGGCATCGCGCAGTAAGCGCCTTGTCGCGAGCCTGACGACGTCGCGTGGTCGGCCGCGCGATGCGATTCGATCGCCGCGCCCTCGGAAACGGGCGCGGCGATTTTTTTTGAATGGGCGGTGGCGGATGGCGCACAGCGCTTGTCCACGGCGGGCTGTGCAAAAGCGCCGTGGCGAGCGAAGGCACCGATGCTCAGGCGCTGGAAGCGTCGCCGTCGCGCTCCCCGGACCAGCAGCGCAACGCGTGATCGATCAGCGGCCGCATCGCGACCAGCACGCCGCGTCCCTCGCCGAGCGGGCCCTGCGCGCCGATGCCGGCCGCCAGCGCGCTGGCGCCGACCGGCACGAAGCGCTCGCTGTCGAGCGGCTCGGCGATCTCGAAGCGCAGCCATTGCCGCCGGCCGTCGACCATCAGCGGCGCGCCTTCGCGAACCAGCGGGCGCTGCGCCCAGGCGCGATGCTCGGCGAAGTGCAGGGCGGTGCAGGCGTCGAAGCCGACGCCGACCAGCAGGATCCGGGCATCGCGCCGATGCAGCTCGGCCAGCGGGGAGCCGGGACCGAACGGATCGGCCAGCCGGTGCTCGCGCATGACGTCGGCGGCGAGCGGGCCGAGCGCGACGAAGGAGTTGGCCGGATGCGCGCTGCGGATCGCCCCAGGCCAGCTTCGAAACGCTTCGGCCACGCGGCCCATGCCGCTGGTGGGCGTGCTGCGCGGATCGTAGGCGGGCATGGTGGCGCGGATCGTGTCCCACCAGGTTTCGGGCACCGGCGGCGCGCTCCAGTTGGCGGGATCGCTCAGGTGCGGCGACTGGCTGGGCATGACCAGGGTGCCTCGCGGGCCGAGCGTGTCGAGCAGGGCTTCGATGACGGCCACGGCGCCGCCGTTGACCCAGCCCAGCGCGCTGAGCGAGCTGTGCGCGATGACCAGCGCGCCGGCGCGCAGCCCGAGCGCGCGCAGGTCGGCGGCGAGGCTCGCCGACGTGACGGGGTGCCGGGTCCGGCTGATCTGTCGGGCTTCCGTCATGCCGCGGCTCCTGGGTTCGGGTGCATCGAGCTTACACCGCCGTGCCGCCATCGGCTCCGCCGGCGCCACCCGATCGCGTGGGCGAGAGCGCGCGGACGAAAAAAAACCGGCCCGAAGGCCGGTTTTTCGCATTGAGCGGGGCGGGTCGATCAGACCTGCGCGCCGGCGTTCGGATCGTTCGGATCGTGCGCGCCCTTCTTCTCGCGCATCAGGTCCTCGCGACGGATGCCGAGCCACATCGCCAGCGAACCCGCCACGAACACCGACGAGTAGATGCCGAACATGATGCCGACCGTCAGCGCGAGCGCGAAGTAGTGCAGGGTCGGGCCGCCGAAGAAGAACATCGACAGCACCATCATTTCCGTCGAGGTGTGGGTGATGATGGTCCGCGACATGGTGCTGGTGATCGCGTGGTTGATCACCTCCTGGACCGTCATCTTGCGTTCGCGGCGGAAGGTCTCGCGGATCCGGTCGAAGATCACCACCGACTCGTTGACCGAGTAGCCGAGCACGGCCAGCACGGCGGCCAGCACCGACAGCGAGAACTCCCACTGGAAGAAGGCGAAGAAGCCGAGGATGATCACCACGTCGTGCAGGTTGGCGATGATGCCGGCCACCGCGTATTTCCACTCGAAGCGGAACGACAGGTAGATCACGATGCCGATCACCACGCAGGCCAGCGCGAGCAGGCCGTCGGTGGCGAGCTCCTTGCCGACCTGCGGGCCCACGAACTCGACGCGTTGCAGCTGCACGTCGGCGTTCTGCGCCTTGAGGCCCGCCATCACCTGGTCGCTCTGCTGGGCCGAGGTCAGGCCCGGCTTCAGCGCCAGGCGGATCAGCACGTTGCGCGAGGTGCCGAAGCTCTGCACCTGCGCGTCGCCGTAGCCGAGCTTGCCGAGCGTGGCGCGCACCGGCTCGAGTTCGGCGGCCTGCTGGTACTGCACCTCCAGCACCGTGCCGCCGGTGAACTCGACCGACAGATGCAGGCCGCGATGCACCAGGAAGAACACGGCGGCCAGGAAGGTCACCAGCGAGATCACGTTGAAGACCAACGCGTGCCGCATGAACGGGATGTCTTTGCGAATGCGGAAAAATTCCATGTGCGTTCTCCGGCGCTTAGTTGGACGAGCCCGGCGTCTTCGGCGGCACGCCGGGGCCGGAGCGGCGGCGTGCGACCGGCTTCGCGCCGCCCTTGCCAGCCGTTGCCTTGGCGCCCTTGGCCGCGGCCGGACGAGCCGCCTTCGCGGTATCGGTGTCGCCGTCCTGTTCGAGGAAGACCTGGCTGCCGGCGCCTGCCGCGTCGGCCGCGGCCGGCTTCCAGACCTGGCCGATCGCCACCGACTTGAGCTTCTTGCGGCCGCCGTACCAGAGGTTGACCAGGCCGCGCGAGAAGAACACCGCCGAGAACATCGAGGTCAGGATGCCGATGCAGTGCACGATCGCGAACGCGCGCACCGGGCCCGAACCGAAGGCGAGCAGCGCGAGGCCGGCGATCAGGGTGGTGACGTTCGAGTCGAGGATGGTCGCCCAGGCGTGCGCGTAACCCTGCTGGATCGCGAGCTGCGGGGCCGCGCCGCTGCGCAGCTCCTCGCGGATCCGCTCGTTGATCAGCACGTTCGAGTCGATCGCCATGCCCAGCGCCAGCGCGATGGCGGCGATGCCGGGCAGGGTCAGGGTGGCCTGCATCATCGACAGCGCGGCCACCAGCAGCAGCAGGTTGACCGACAGGCCGATCACCGAGACCGCGCCGAACAGCATGTAGTAGGCGATCATGAACACCGCGATCGCGACGAAGCCCCAGATCACCGAGTGCACGCCCATGCGGATGTTGTCGGCGCCCAGGCTCGGGCCGATGGTGCGTTCCTCGATGATGTCCATCGGCGCGGCCAGCGAGCCGGCGCGCAGCAGCAGGGCCAGGTCGGTGGCGGCCTGCGGGGTCGGCTGGCCGGTGATCTGGAAGCGATCGCCGAGCTCGGACTGGATGGTCGCGACCGTCAGCACCTCGCCCTTGCCCTTCTCGAACAGCACCATCGCCATCGGCTTGCCGATGTTCTCGCGCGACACGGCGCGCACCGCGCGCCCGCCCGCCGCGTCGAGGCGGATGTTGACCGAGGGACGCTGGTGTTCGTCGAAACCGGCCGAGGCGTCGATGATGCGGTCGCCGGTGAAGATCACCGACTTGCGCAGCAGCACCGGCGCCTGGTTGCCCTGGGTGAACAGCTCGTCGCCCGGCGGCACCGGGTCGTTCGGGTTCGGGTGCAGGTTGACCGGGTCGGCCAGGCGCGCTTCGAGCGTGGCGGTGCGGCCGATGATGTCCTTGGCCTTGGCGGTGTCCTGCACGCCCGGCAGCTCGACCACGATGCGGTCGCGGCCCTGCTGCTGGAGGATCGGCTCGGACACGCCGAGTTCGTTGACGCGGTTGTGCAGGGTGGTCAGGTTCTGCTTGAGCGCGGCGTCCTCGACGGTGGCCTGCACGGCCGGCGAGAAGGTGCCGACCACCTGGTAGCCGCCGCCGCCGGGCTGGGTGGCCCATTGCAGTTCGGTGATCGAGCCGGCGAGGAAGCGGCGCGCCTGCTCGGCGGTGTCCTGGTCGGCGAAGTTGGCGACCACCGAGAGATCGACGCGGTTCACGCCGCCGTCGCGGATGCCCTTGTCGCGCAGTTGCGAGCGCGCGTCGGAGGCGTCCGAGTCGAGCTTCTTGGTCAGCGCGCCGGTCATGTCGACCTGCAGCAGGAAGTGCACGCCGCCGCGCAGGTCCAGGCCGAGGTACATGGGCAGCGCGTGCAGCGCGGTCAGCCAGCGCGGCGAGGCGCTCTGCAGGTTCAGCGCGACGACGTATTGCGGATCGCTCGGGTCGCTGTTGAGCGCCTTCTGCAAGAGATCCTTCACGCGCAGCTGGGTATCGGTGTCCTTCAGGCGCACGCGGATGTTCGCGTTGTTCGCCGAATTGTCGAAGGTGATGTCGTCCGGCGCGACCTGGGCGGCGGCCAGCGCGGCCTGCACCTGGCCGAGCGTGCCCGAGTCGATCTTGACCGTGGCCTTGCCGCTCGACACCTGCACCGCCGGCGCTTCGCCGTAGAAGTTGGGCAATGTGTACAGAAGGCCGATCGCGAGCGCGACGACCATCACGACATATTTCCAGATTGGGTAACGATTCATGAAAGGGCCGAACGGGATAGTTGGCTTGAAAAGCGTCGCGTCCGGCTCCCGCGCGGCCCGCGCGTCGAATGCGCGGACCTGCCGGAATGCCGGACGCTCGAAGTGCGACTTACAGCGACTTGATCGTGCCCTTCGGCAGGATGGTCGTCACGGCCGACTTCTGGACCGTGATCTCGGTGCCTTCCGACACCTCGACGCCGACGTAGGCTTCGCCGACCTTGGTGACCTTGCCGACCAGGCCGCCGTTGGTCACGACTTCGTCGCCCTTGGCCATCGCGGCGAGCATGTTGCGATGCTCCTTCTGACGCTTCATCTGCGGACGGATCATGATGAAGTAGAGCACCGCGAACATCAGGATGAGCGGCAGGAAGCTCATCAGGCTCGATTCGGCGCTGCCGCCAGCGCCTTGCGCGAATGCATTGCTGATAATGGACAACGACACGTTGGTCTCTCCGTTGGGGAAAATCAGAAAAATAGCCGGTCATTCTACCACCGGCGAAAACCGCGACAGCATGGCAAATGCGCTTTGGGATCAAGCTGTTAAGCCGTCACCCGGGGATTTGCCCCGTATTTCCCGCGCATTCGCCCCGATTCGCGAAAGCAGATTGTAATGTGTCGGCGCCGCCGCAGCCGGCGCCTTGGCCGAAAACGCGCAGCGGCGAGCATGGCGACATCGTTCGACAAGGGTATGACGAAACCGCGGGCTTCGAGCATGCCGCCGCCCGTTTCGCCGCTTGTTTCGCGGCCCGCCGCGCCGCCGTTCGCGCTACTCGCGCTGCTCCACGCCGCGCGCGCGGTCGGCCGCGAAGCGCAGGCGGAAGGCCTCGAAGCTGTGCGTCTCGATCGCCTCGCGGATCTCGCTCATCAGCGTCAGGTAGTAGTGCAGGTTGTGGATCGTGTTGAGCTGCGCGCCGAGGATCTCGCCCACGCGATGCAGGTGGTGCAGGTAGCCGCGCGTGAAGTTTCGGCAGGTGTAGCAGCCGCAGCTCTCGTCGAGCGGGCGCAGCGAGTTCTTGTGCGTCGCGTTGCGGATCTTGACGTCGCCGAAGCGCGTGAACAGCCAGCCGTTGCGCGCGTTGCGGGTGGGCATCACGCAGTCGAACATGTCGACGCCGTTGGCCACGCCTTCCACCAGGTCCTCCGGCGTGCCCACGCCCATCAGGTAATGCGGCTTGTGCGCCGGCAGCTTGGGGCCCACGTGCTGCAGCACGCGCATCATGTCTTCCTTCGGCTCGCCGACCGACAGCCCGCCGATCGCGTAGCCGTGGAAGTCGAGCTCGGCCAGGCCCGCCAGCGATTCGTCGCGCAGGTCCTCGAACATGCCGCCCTGCACGATGCCGAACAGCGCGTTGGGGTTGCCCAGGCCGTTGAACTCGTCGAGCGAGCGCCTGGCCCAGCGCAGCGACATGCGCATCGATTCGGCCGCTTCCTTGTGGGTGGTCGGCACGCCGTCGGTGGCGTAGGGCGTGCATTCGTCGAACTGCATGACGATGTCCGAGTTCAGCACCTTCTGGATCTGCATCGATACTTCCGGCGACAGGAACAGCTTGTCGCCGTTGATCGGCGAGGCGAAGGTCACGCCGTCCTCGGTGATCTTGCGCAGATCGCCCAGCGAGAACACCTGGAAGCCGCCCGAGTCGGTCAGGATCGGCTTGTTCCAGCCCATGAAGCGGTGCAGGCCGCCGTGCGCGCCGATGGTCTCGAGGCCCGGGCGCAGCCACAGGTGGAAGGTGTTGCCGAGGATGATCTGCGCCTGCATCTCGTGCAGCTCGCGCGGCTGGACCGCCTTGACGGTGCCGTAGGTGCCCACCGGCATGAAGATCGGCGTCTCCACCACGCCGTGGTTGAGCGTGACGCGGCCGCGCCGCGCGTGGCCGTCGGTGGTCAGCAGTTCGAACTTGAGCCCGTTCTCGGGCGGAACGTGCGCTTGCACGGGTTCCGATTGGCGATCGGTCATCGCTTGGTGCTCCTTGCTACCGGAGAACAGTCCGGCGCTCATGGTGGGCGCCGTCGCGGGAATCGCGGCGGCGCGTTCTGGAAGACGAGGGCGGGGCGCTCGTTTCGGGTTTATTCGGGATCGCGGCGCGTCAGCAGCATCGCGTCGCCGTAGCTGAAGAAGCGATAGCGCTCGGCGATCGCGTGGCGATAGGCGTCGCGGATCGTCTCGACCCCGGCGAAGGCCGAGACCAGCATCAGCAGGGTCGACTTCGGCAGGTGGAAGTTCGTCACCAGCCGGTCCACCACGCGAAACGCGTAGCCCGGCGTGATGAAGATGTCGGTTTCGGCGCGGGTGGGCGCGAGCGCCCGGCCCTCGCGTTGCGCGTCGCGCGCGGCCGCCTCGAGCGCGCGCATCGAGGTGGTGCCGACCGCCACCACCTTGCCGCCGCGCGCACGCGTGGCCGCGATCTGCGCCACCAGCGTGTCGCTGAGTTCGTACCACTCGCTGTGCATCCGGTGCTCGGCGATGTTGTCGACGCGCACCGGCTGGAAGGTGCCGGCGCCGACGTGCAGCGTCAGCGTGGCGGTCTCGACGCCGCGCGCGCGCAGCGTGGCCAGCAGCGCCTCGTCGAAGTGCAGGCCGGCGGTGGGCGCGGCGACCGCGCCCGGGTTGCTGGCGAACACCGTCTGGTAGCGCGTCTCGTCGGTCGCGTCGGGATCGTGCTCGATGTAGGGCGGCAGCGGCAGGCGGCCGTGGCGCTCGATCAGCGCGAGGCAATCCTCGGGGAAGTGCAGCGTGAAGAAGGGCTCGACGCGCTCGCCCACCGTCACCTCGAAGGCCTCGGCCAGCCGCAGCGTGCTGCCCTCGACGGGGCTCTTGCTGGAGCGGATCTGCGCCAGCACCGTGCGCGGGCCGATCACGCGCTCGACCAGCACCTCGATCTTGCCGCCGCTGGCCTTCTGGCCGAAGAAGCGCGCCTTCAGCACCTTGGTGTCGTTGAACACCAGCAGGTCGCCGGCGCCGATGCACTCGGGCAGGTCGGTGAAGCGGCGGTCGGTCAGGCGCGTGGGCGCGACGCTGCCGTCCACCTCCAGCAGGCGGCTGGCGCTGCGCTCGGGCAGCGCGGTCTGCGCGATCAGCTCGGGGGGCAGGTCGAAATCGAAATCGGAAAGCTTGAACATGGAAAATGGGGGCGTAGCCGTGCGCCAGCCGCGTCATGGCCGGCGCGAGCCGCTATGATGGCGGGGTCGCGCGGCTCGCGGGCGCCGCCGGGCCGTGCGACGATGCGACGTCAAAAGCCGCCATTGTACTTGCTTGTCCCTTGCCGAATTCCGATCCGATGCCCGTACCTTCCCGCCGTAGCGTTCCCGCCGATGCCGCCGCCGATGCCGAATCCGGCAGCGAACCCGCGCGCGACGGGCAGCACGGGCACGAGGACGACGCGGCGCGCGTGCCGGCGCGCTCGCGCACGCCGCGGCGCGGACCCG
>NZ_VWWK01000184.1:0-13200 GCF_011753035.1 Burkholderia sp. Ax-1720
CGCCGCCCGCCCCGGCGGCCGCGCGCGACGGGCAGCGCGGCACCCGCCGGCCCGCCGCGGCCGGCACCGACGAATGACGGAGATAGGCATGCAATTCGACAAGCGCGCCTGGCTCGACAAGGCAAAGCAGATGTTCGCGGGCTTCGACCGCCCGCTCGCGCTGATCGTGTTCCTGCTGCTCTGCGTCGGGATCGTCACGCTCTACAGCGCGACCATCGACATGCCGGGCCGGGTCGAGGACCAGCTGCGCAACATCATGCTGACCTTCGTGCTGATGTGGATCATCGCGAACATCCCGCCGCAGACGCTGATGCGCTTCGCGGTGCCGCTCTATACCTTCGGCGTCGCGCTGCTGGTGGCGGTGGCGCTGTTCGGGATGACCAAGAAGGGGGCCAAGCGCTGGCTCAACGTCGGCGTGGTGATCCAGCCCTCGGAGATCCTCAAGATCGCCACCCCGCTGATGCTGGCCTGGTACTACCAGCGGCGCGAGGGCAATATCCGCTGGTACGACTACCTGGTGGCCTTCGCGATCCTGCTGGTGCCGGTCGGCCTGATCGCCAAGCAGCCCGACCTGGGCACCGCGATGCTGGTGTTCGCGGCGGGCCTGTTCGTGATCTACCTGGCCGGGCTGTCGTTCAAGCTGATCGTGCCGGTGCTGGTGGCCGGCGTGATCGCGGTGGCCGCGATCGCCACCTTCGAGGACAAGATCTGCCAGCCGCAGGTGGTCTGGCCGCTGATGCACGACTACCAGAAGCACCGCGTCTGCACCCTGCTCGACCCGACCTCGGACCCGCTCGGCAAGGGCTTCCACACCATCCAGGCGGTGATCGCGATCGGCTCGGGCGGCCCGGTCGGCAAGGGCTACCTGAAGGGTACCCAGGCCCACCTCGAGTTCATCCCCGAGAAGCACACCGACTTCATCTTCGCGGTCTATTCCGAGGAATTCGGGCTGGTGGGCGGGCTGGTGCTGCTCACGCTCTACATGGTGCTGATCGCGCGCGGGCTCTATATCGCCGCGCAGGGTTCGACGCTGTTCGGGCGCCTCTTGGCCGGCTCGCTGTCGCTGGGCTTCTTCACCTATGCCTTCGTCAACGTGGGCATGGTCAGCGGCGTGCTGCCGGTGGTGGGCGTGCCGCTGCCCTTCATGAGCTACGGCGGCACCGCGCTGATCACGCTGGGCGTCGCCACCGGACTGATCATGAGCGTCGGGCGGCAGAAGCGGCTGATGAAATCGTAGCGGCCGCGGCCGCCACGATCCGGCTTCGATCAAGCGGCGCTACGGCGCCGCTTTGTCATTGCGAGGCCGCTTGCGGTGCCTCGGCGGCGGGTGCGGAGGCGGCCGAGGCAGCCGAAGCGGCGGAGGCGGCCGCGACCTGCTTGCGCAGCGCGGTGCTGACTTCCTGGTACTTGAGCGCGGCCACCTCGTCGCCATGCACGGCCGCCGCCGCGTAATAGACGCGCGCGAGGTTGAGGTCGACTGCGACGCCGTCGCCGCCGCGCTCGTAGAACGAGGCCGTCACGTATTGCGCGGTCGGCTCGCCCGCGTCGGCGGCCTTGCGGTACCACTCGAAGGCCTGGTGGTTGTCGCGCGGCGTGCCGCGGCCGTCGAGGAACTGGTTGGCCAGCGCGAGCTGCGCCTCCATGTGGCCCTGCTGCGCCGCCTTCAGGAACCAGCCATGCGCGACGGCCGGGTCGCGCGCCACGAACTGGCCGTCGTCGTACATGGTGCCGAGCACGTACTGCGCTTGCGTCATGCCGGCATCGGCCGCCTGGTTCAGCCAGTGCAGGCCGTCGGCCTGGTTGGCCGGGCCGCCTTCGCCCTTGAGCAGCATCATCGCGTAGCCGAACTGCGCGAGCCGGTCGCCGCGACGTGCGGAGCGGCCGAAGCCGGCCAGCGCCGAGGCGTAGTCGCCGGCGTTGTAGTCGGCCACCGCGTCGGCGGTGGCCTTCGAGGCCGGGGCCGGCCGGCGCAGCTTGCCGTGCGGCACCGAGCGGCGCGTCGACGATGTGCCCGACGCGCCCGAGGCACTCGCGGCAGCCGGCGCGCTCGATGCGCCAGATGCTGCCGCATCCGCCGCCCGGGCCGGCTGGCTGGCCGCCAGCATCATGCTCGCCAGGCCGAGCGCGAACGCGGCGCCCGCCGTTCGCATCCGAAAACCGTTCATCTCCTGTCCTCCTGCTGGTCGCGCGCACGCGCAGCGGTTGCCCCGTCACGCGTGTGGCGGAGTCGATTCTTGTAGCGGGGAAGGCACGCGGGGCGCGAAGCTGGCGCGGGCTCCCGAGCGGGTGGCTGCGCGCGTTGCCGGCAAGCCGGGCAGGCTCGCCCGCATCGCGCGCGCGACGATCTTACCGTGATCAGAATTGTGCTGCCGGAGCCGGCCGCGGGCGGCGCGAAGCGCGGTGCGGCAAGGCGAACGGCGGGATAGCGGGATGGCGGCGGGCCCGGGCGGGTGATGCGACGCGGGACGGCCAGGCCAGGGGAAACAAGAACGGGCCGGCGGATGCGGCCCGTGCAGACAAGGATGCGGCGGCGGGGAAGCCGGCGCGCCGGACGACGTGCCGAGCCCGGTTCAGCGCGCCGGATCGCGCTCTACGTCGGCCCAGCAGTTCGGCGTCTCGTACAGGCGCACACGCTCGAGACGCAGGTTCACGCCGTAGTGGGCGTCGTAGACGTCGGCGAGGATATCGAAGGCCACCGCCGCGAGATTCTCGACGGTCGGGATGCGATCGAGCACGACCGTCTTGTGGTCGGCCATCTTCTCGAGGAAGGAGCGCACCACCTCGTCGCGCGCATAGACCAGGAAGGCGTGGTCCCACTTGCCGACCAAGTGCTCCATGGCGAGCGACTTCACGTCGGCGAAGTCCATCACCATGCCGCGGTCGGGCGCGCCCTCGGTGTCGACCAGGTCGCCGCGCAGCGTGATTTCGAGCACGTAGCGATGGCCATGCAGGTTGCGGCACTGGCTGCGGTGGTCGGGGATGCGGTGGCCCGCATCGAATTCGAGTTTTCGGGTAATCAGCACGATGAATGAAGCGCGCGGCTCAGGGAATGTTCAGGTATTTGTGGGTCTGCATCGACAGCCGCCATTGCGGATGGCGCTTGCACCAGTCGATCGCGAGCTTCGTGTTGATGTCGCGCGAGGGGCCGTCCATCGGCTGCACCAGGAAGTAGTCGAAGTCGAGCTCGGCGTAGTCGGCCAGGCGCTGGTTGTCCTGCGGGACCACCACCTTCAGCTCGTGCCCCTTGGTGACCACCAGCGGCGCATCGGCCTTCGGGCTCACGCAGATCCAGTCGATCGTCTCGAGCACCGGCAGCGAGCCGTTGGTCTCGATGGCGATCTCGAAGCCCTGCGCGTGCAGCGCGTCGACCAGCGGCTGGTCCAGCTGCAGCATCGGCTCGCCGCCGGTGCAGACCACGAAGCGGTTGGCCTCGCCCTCGGGCCACAGCGAGGCGACCATCGCGGCGAGCTGCTCCGGGGTCTTGAACTTGCCGCCGTTCTCGCCGTCGGTGCCGACAAAATCGGTATCGCAGAAGCGGCACACGGCCGTTTCGCGATCGGCCTCGCGGCCGGTCCACAAATTGCAGCCGGCGAACCGGCAGAACACGGCCGGGCGACCGGCGTTGGCGCCCTCGCCCTGCAACGTGTAGAAGATTTCCTTGACCGTGTACGTCATTCGCTGAGCCGGCGGCGCGAGCCGTCCGTTCCTTTCCCGCGCCTCATGCGGCGCCTGATGCCAGTGATTCCGGGCGATGCGCGAGCGTTCGCGCATCACATCGTGCTGCTTCGTTGGTCTTGCCTGCTTCCTGATTCGCCCTGCTTGGGTACCCTGCCGCCCTGCCGTTCAGGCCGGCATCTCGGTGACCTGCTCGCCGCTGCGATACGCCTCGTAACCGCGCTTGCGCAGCTTGCAGGCCGGGCAGGCGCCGCAGCCGAAGCCCCAGTCGTGCAACTCGGCGCGCTCGCCGACGTAGCAGGTGTGGGTCTCGACGCGCACCAGCTCGACCAGCTCGGCGCCGCCCAGTTGCTCGGCGAGGCGCCAGGTATCGGCCTTGTCGAGCCACATCAGGGGCGTCTCGAGCACCATGCGCGTGTCCATGCCGAGATTGAGCGCCACCTGCAGCGCCTTCATGGTGTCGTCGCGGCAATCGGGGTAGCCCGAGAAATCGGTCTCGCACATGCCGCCCACCAGCACCTTCAGCCCGCGCCGATAGGCCAGGGCCGCCGCGATCGTCATGAACAGCAGGTTGCGGCCCGGCACGAAGGTGTTGGGCAGCCCGTTGGCGCTGGTCTCGATCTCGATGGCGCGCGTCATGGCGGTGTCGCTGATCGCGCCGAGCACCGACAGGTCGATCATGTGATCGTCGCCGAGCCGGTTGGCCCATTGCGGAAAGCGCGTGCGCAGCGCCTCGCGCACGCCCTCGCGGCATTCGAGCTCGACGCGATGGCGCTGGCCGTAATCGAAGCCGAGCGTCTCGACCGTCGAATAATGCTCGAGCGCCCAGGCGACGCAGGTCGCCGAATCCTGGCCGCCGGAAAACAGCACGAGCGCGCCGCCTTTAGCGTCTGTCCGAATCACCGTGTACTCCGTATAGGGGGCTCGCGGCGCGCGATGCCCGGGGGACGCCGCCGATGCGTGGCGGGGGCGCCCGCGTGGGCGCTACCGGGCGCGCGGCGCCGCGTCCGCGGCGTGCGGCGGCAGAGCGTCAAACAAAAAAGGACTTGCGGCGCGGAAAACCAGCGTCCTCAAGTCCTTCAAGTCTTTGAGTCGGCAGGGATTTTATCATGCGGCCCGGTATTTCGCCCGGGCGCGGCCATATGCAGCGCCGCATACCGGGAATCGGGCGGCGGCATGTAGCGCACGCGGATCCCCGGCCTTCAAAAGGGAAAAGGTCCAAAAGCCGTGAAGCTTTTGGACCTTTTCGAATTTGGTGGCCTGGGTCGGAATCGAACCAACGACACGCGGATTTTCAATCCGCTGCTCTACCAACTGAGCTACCGGGCCAACGAAGAAGTGAGAGTATAGCCAGGCCCCATCAACCTGGCAAGCCCCTTTTTAGAAATTCCGCAAAAACTCAGAGCCCGCCCTCGGTCGGCTTCTTGCCGAGCTCGACGCCGAGCTGCTTGAGCTTGCGATAGAGGTGGGTGCGCTCCAGGCCGGTTTTCTCCGCGACGCGCGTCATGCTGCCGTTCTCGCGCGCCAGGTGGTACTCGAAGTAGGCGCGCTCGAAGGCGTCGCGCGCCTCGCGCAAGGGGATGTCGAACGGGATCGCCGCGGTCTGGCCGGCGAGGCCCGGCACGGCCGGCGCGTCCTCGCCGAGGATCGGCAGCGCGGCCGCCGAGGCCACCGCCGTCGGCCCGGCCGCCGGCTTGGCGGCCGGATGCTGCGGCACCGGCGCGGCGCCGCGCGCGAGGCCGTGCTCGACCGACTTGAGCAGCTTCTGCAGCGCGATCGGCTTCTCGAGGAAGTCGAGCGCGCCGATCTTGGTCGCCTCGACGGCGGTGTCGATCGTCGCGTGCCCGGACATCATGATCACCGGCATGGTGAGTTGCCCGTGGCTCGCCCACTCCTTCAACAACGTGACGCCGTCGGTATCGGGCATCCAGATGTCGAGCAGCACGAGATCGGGCGCCTGACGCTGGCGATACTCGCGCGCGGCCTGCGCGTTTTCCGCCACTTCGACGACATGTCCTTCGTCGGCGAGGATTTCCGAGAGCAATTCCCGGATGCCCATTTCATCATCTACCACCAGGATGGTTGCCATTTACGCTGCCCTTGTCTGCACTGTTGCTTTTGTCTTGGCGGGTGCCGTTCCGCTGTTCGCTCCGCCCTCGGAGCCCGTCGTGTCGTCGGCGAGTTGCAGGAAGAGGATGGAGACCTGCGCACCCTCGACGACTTCACCCTGCATGCGGTTGCGCAGATCGATCCGCGCACCGTGTTCGTCGACGATCTTCTTCACCGTCGCGAGCCCCAGCCCGGTGCCCTTGGCCTTCGTCGTGACGTAAGGCTCGAAGGCGCGCGTGAGGATGCGCGCCGGGAAACCGGGACCGTTGTCGGAAACGGTCAAGCGCACCGCGATGCGCTTGGTCCCGTCCGCATCGGGGTCGCCATATTCTACTGCCCTAGTTTCGAGCCACACACGTGGTTGCGCGACTTCGCCCACCGAATCCTGCGCGTTCTGCAGCAGGTTGTGGATCACCTGGCGCAATTGCGTGGCGTCGCCGCGAATCACCGGCAGCGGGCCCTGCTCGACCACGATCATGTTCTTGCCTTCGCCCACACCGTACAGCGTCAGCACCTCGCTGACGAGTTCGTTCAGCTGCAGGTTGCCGAGCACCGCCGGCGGCGTGCGCGCGTAGTCGCGGAAATCGTCGACCATGCGCTTCATCGCCGCGACCTGGTTGACGATGGTGGTCGCGCCGCGCTTGAGCACCTCGGCGTCGTTCGGCGCGAGCTTGTCGGCCAGCTTCATCTGCAGGCGCTCGGCCGAGAGCTGGATCGGCGTGAGCGGATTCTTGATCTCGTGCGCAAGGCGCCGCGCCACCTCGCCCCAGGCCACCGAGCGCTGCGCGGAGATCACGTCGGAGATGTCGTCGAACACCACCACGTAGCCGGAAGTCTGCGGATCGGCGGCCTCGCTGGCCAGCGCGGACGCAAGACGCGTGCCGCGTACCAGCAGCGTGAGCGGATCGGTTTCGCCGGGCACCACCACCGCGAACTGCTGCTGCCAGTGGCCGCGATCCTCGGCGCCGCCCTGGCCGGCCGCCTCGCGATCGGCGAAGGCCTTGCGCACCATCGCGCCGAATTCGGCCACCGCCGCGATCTGGTCGAGCACGGTGCCGGTCTGCGACTGGAACGGCTGGCGGAAGATGCGCTCGGCGCCGCGGTTGGCGATGCTCAGGCGGAACTGCCGGTCGAGCACGAACACGCCGGCGGTCAGGTTGGCGAGGATGCTTTCGAGATAGGCCTTCGAATATTCGAGCGCGACGCGGTTGCGCTCCACCGCCAGGCGCGCCTCGGAAAGCTGGCGCGTCATGGCGTTGAAGGACTGGGTCAGGAAGCCGAGCTCGTCGCGCGTCTTCAGCTCGCGCTTGGGCGTGTAGTCGCCCTCGGCCACTTCCTTGGTGCCCTGCGCCAGCAGGAACAGCGGCCGCGCCAGCTGGTTGCCGAGCGCCAGCGCGATCATCATCGCGATGAAGGTGGCCAGGAACAGCGCGAGCGTGAGCGTGCCGATGTACATCTTGCGCAACCCGCTGCGGCCCAGCGACTTCTCCTGGTACTCGCGATAGGCGCGCTGCACCGCGTCGGCATTGCGCGCCAGGGTGGGCGACACCGGCTGGGTCAGCTGCAGGTAGCGCTCGGCCGGCTGCAGCAGCGCCGTGGACGAATCGGGAATGCGCTGCACCACGCGCAAGCGCAGCGCGCCCTTCGATCCGCGCGCGCGCGGATCGCCGTCCACCTCGCCCTCGATCGCCGCGTAGCCGCCGTGCTCGCGCGCCTGGCCCAGCATCAGCGGGGTCGGCATGTCGTCGGGGATCAGCGCCGCGAAGTTGCCCGAGGCCTGCGCCACGATATGCAGGTCGGGCGCCGCGCCCGCGCTGCCGTGGCCCGGCTCGACGATGGTGGCGTCCTGCACGCCGAACTGGTCGCGCAGGCGCAGCAGGGTGAGCGTGGTGCCGTTGGTGTTGGTATCGGCGCTGGCGAGCTGCTCCGACATCAGCCGCGCCTTGCTGCGCAGGTCCGACAGCGAGGCGTCGAGCGTGTCGCGGCCGAGGTTGAGGCCGGCCGTCAGCGCGGTCTCGACGTTGACGTCGAACCAGGACTCGATGCTGCGCGACACGAACTGGTAGGACACGATATAGATGATGCCGCCCGGCACCACCCCGACCAGGGCGAAGAACACCGCCAGCTTGGCCAGCAGGCGCGTGCCGAACTTGCCCTTGCGCAGCCGCACCACGATCATGCCGACCAGGCCCATCACCACCAGCAGGAACACCAGCGCGACCAGGATGTTGGCGGTGTAGAGCCAGGAATAGTAGCGGTCGAAGAATTCGGTATTGGCGCTGGCCGCCGCGAGCAGCACCAGCAGCAGCAAGGCGGTGACCGCGACCGTCGAGACGATCACGCGCACCAGCAGGCTCTTGCCGAAGAAGCGGCGCAGGCTATTTCGCACGATCGGCCACCGTGAAGGTGAAGCGCTTCCACTCCGAAACCAGGGTCCAGTCGCGGTTGTTGACCGCGTCGACCTGGAACGGCTTGGGCATCAGCGCGGTGTCGAGCTGCATGCGCACCGAGGCCGTGTAGGTCTCGCCGGGAATCACCTGGGCGCGGTCGATCACATGCCAGGAGGTCACGTGCTGGACCACCGCGAGCGCGTCCTTGAGGGTCGGGAAGCCGAGCTGCAAGCCGCCCGTCGAGACGCGATATTCGCGCGTGAGCGGCTGGAACGACAGGCGGATGGTCTGCGAGACCGACACCGGCTGCTCGTCGAACCAGTACCAGCGCGCGCGGCTCAGCTCGAAGTCGGTGGTGAAGTAGAGCGGGATGCCCTTGTTGACGGCGTCCTCGAGGTTGGCATTCAGCTCGAACTCGAAGCGCGCGTCGAGCGCCCAGCCGCTACCGTCCGATTGCAGCGAGGCGCGCTGCACGTTGATCGGATCGGCATGGGCCGGCGCGACGACGGCGAGGCACAGCGTGATCGCGACCAGCAGCGCGGCCGCGAACCGAAGTGGAAGGAGGCGTGAGATCGTCACCGTTTCTGAAAGCGCGCGTAGAAAAATCCGTCGTGGTCGGCCTGCCGCGCGGCCTCGTCGTGACCGGCATCGCCAGGCAGCCGGCTCGCGGCGACCCGCGGCAGCAGTTGCCCGGGCGCGTCCAATCGTACCGCATCTTGAACCGCGTCTTCAAACCAGCGCGCCTGTTGCTCGCCTTCCTCGGGGAAGATCGAGCAGGTCACGTAGAGCAATTCGCCGCCCGGCTTCAGCAGCGGCCACAACGCCAGCAGGATGCGGCGCTGCTCGGCCACCAGCGCCGCGATGTCGGCCTCGCGGCGCAGCCAGCGGATGTCGGGATGGCGCCGCACGATGCCCGAGGCCGAGCAGGGCACGTCGGCCAGGATCCGGTCGAAGGCGCGGCCGTCGTGCCAGGCTTCGGGTGCGCCGGCATCGCCCACGCGCACCTCGGCGGCCAGCTTCAGGCGCGCCAGGTTCTCGCCGATGCGCTCGGCGCGCGTCGCATCGCTCTCCAGCGCCACCACCTCGACATCGGCCAGTTCGAGCAGGTGCCCGGTCTTGCCGCCCGGCGCCGCGCAGGCGTCGAGCACGCGCATTCCGTCGCGCGCGCCCAGCCACTCGGCGGCCAGTTGCGCGCCCGCGTCCTGCACCGAGACCACGCCGTCGGCGAAGCCGGGAATCCGGTCCACCGGCAGCGGCGAAGCCAGCCGCACCGCGTGGCGGCCGACCGCGTCGGCCTCGATGCCGTGTTCGCGCAGCGTGGCCAGATAGGCGTCCACATCGGCATGTCGCGCGTTCACGCGCAGCGTCAGCGGGCCGGGCCGCTCGGCGGCCGCGAGGATCGATTGCCAGTGTTCGGGCCAGGCGCGCTCGACCGCGTCGATCCACCAGCCGCGATAGTTCCAGCGCGCGCCGCGATCGGCCTGCCATTGCGCGGCGAACGTCTCGCGCTCGCGCAGGAAACGGCGCAGCACCGCGTTGACGAGCCCCTTCGCGAAAGCGAACTCGCGCCGCGCGCCGACCGCCGTGACCGCCTGGTCGACCACCGTGAACGGCGTATAGGCCGCCTCGGCTTCGTCGTCGAGCAGCAGCGCCAGCGCGCAGGCCAGCAGCGCGCGCACGTGCTCGGGCGGGGCCTTGCTGACCAGCGTGCCGACCAGCCATTCGGCGGTGCCGAGCCGGCGCATGGCGCGATAGGCGATGTCCTGGGTCGCGCCGCGCGAGAGCGGCTGCGCGGCGGCCGGCTGGGCGGCCTGCACCGCCGCCAGCGCGGCGGGCAGCGCCGAGCCTTGCGAGACCGCCGTGATCGCGCGCGCGGCGCCGTCCAGCGCGTAGCCGAGCGAGTCGGGCGGCAGGTGCAGCGCCGACAGGCGCGGCGCGGAAGGCCGCTGGCTGGACGAGCTGGGGCGTGACGAACGGGAAGGACGGGCGGAACGGGGCTGGGTCATCGGGTACGGGAGCTGGCGGGCCGGCTTGGCGCGGGCCGCGCTCCGGACGAGCACGGCATCAAACGACGCATTGTAGCGCGCCGCCCGCGCGCTCCCGCCAGGGGATGCGTCTGCTGCCACCCGCCGCACGTCGGCCAGCCGGCGCGCGGCCGGCTCCCGGGGGCGATCAGTAGCGGTAGGTCACCGCGCTCATGCCGAACCAGCTGTTCTTGCTCTGCACGATCGGGCTGTTGCTCGAGGAACCGAACAGGCGCGTGAGGCCGCCGGTGGTGGTGATCGACCAGCGCTGCGAGAGCGAATGAGTCCAGGCCGCCGACACGGTCGCGCGATCGAAACCGCCCTTGGTCGAGTAGGCCGCGAACCGGCTGCTCGCCGCCTGCGCGGCGCTGACGCCGAAGAAGGTCTGGTTGTAGCGGCCGCTGCCGGCGTGCAGGCTGCTGGTCACGCTGACGCTGTCGGCCGCGCTCTGGAATACCGGCACCTCGAGGTCGAGATGGCCGCTCACGCCGCGCGAGGTGTGGTTGAGCGGCTGGTCGAGCGTCACGCTCACGGTCGACACGCCGAACAAGCGCGCGCCGGCCTTCAGCGACAGCAGCAACGAGCCGGGGATGTTGCCCATGCCCTTCAGGTAGTCGGAGCCGTTGCGGTCGAAGCGGTTCTCGTCGGCGCGGCCGTCGTCGTAGGAGAGCGCCGCGGAGACGAACAGGCCGTTCGAGAAATCGCGGCGGTAGCCGGCGCCGTCCATGCCGAGGAAGAAGCCGTTGTCGAAGCGGGCCGAGATCATCGGCGCCAGGATGGGCCGGTAGTCGCGGCTGCCGAGGTAGCGCGAGCTCACGCCGCCGCCCAGCGAGAACAGGTAGACGTTTTCCGCGTGGGCGGCGGAGAAACAGGCGAGGCCCAGCAAGGGCAGGCATCGATGGAGCAGACGTAGGCGCACGGCGGGATCCCCCGGTTGGTGAAGAGGCCGCCGCAGTCTAGGGAGCGCGGTGATTCGCGTCTGTCTCGAATTAATGCGGATTTGTGTGGGACTGTGGGGAAGTGTCGGGGTGTGTCGCGTGGGGGGGACAGGGAAGGCTCGGGCGGCGCAACGCTGGGCGTCACGCCTGGCCGTGGCCTGAGAATCAGGTGAACAAGGGAAGCGGAGCCGATGCGATGACGGCGGAAGCGGCAGCCGTCATGCCAATGAAACGCCGCCACGCAGGCAAGCTGCATGGCGGCAAACGCGACGGCACATCAGGATGACTTACTCGAAGCGCCCCGTGCGCGCCATCTCCATCAGGCGCGCGATGCGCTCCTCGGTGGCCGGGTGAGTGCTGAACAGGTTCTGCAGTCCGCCACCCGCCAGCGGATTCATGATCATCATCTGCGCGGTGGCCGGGTGCGCCTCGGCCGTCGCGAAGGGGATGCCGGCGGCATAGCGATGGATCTTGTCGAGCGCGGTGGCGAGCGCCTGCGGATCGCCCGAGATCTGCGCGCCGCCGCGGTCGGCCTCGAATTCGCGGGCGCGCGAGATCGCCATCTGGATCAGCGCGCCGGCGATCGGCGCGAGCAGCGCCACCGCGATGCCGGCGATCGGGTTGCTCGGGCGGCCGTTCTCGTCGCGCCCGCCGAAGAACATCGCGAAGTTCGCGAGCGCCGAGATCGCGCCGGCCATGGTGGCCGAGATGGTCGAGATCAGGATGTCGCGATGCTTGACGTGGGCCAGCTCGTGCGCCATCACCCCGCGCATCTCGCGCTCGGACAGCACGCGCAGGATGCCGGTGGTCGCGGCCACCGCCGCATGCTCGGGGTCGCGCCCGGTGGCGAACGCGTTCGGCGCGGCCTCGTCGATCAGGTAGACGCGCGGCATCGGCAGGTTCGCGCGCGTGGCCAGCTCGCGCACCATGCGATAGAACTGCGGCGCGGTGCTCTCGTCGACTTCCTGCGCGTTGTACATGCGCAGCACCATCTTGTCCGAGTACCAGTACGAGAAGAAATTCATGGCGAGCGCGAACAGCAGCGCGATCATCATGCCGCGCGAGCCGCCGATCATCCCGCCGATCACGATGAACAGGGCCGTGATCGCGGCCATCAGCATCGCCGTCTTGACCCAATTGAACATAGTCCACTCCTTGAGACCGTAACCACACTCGGCGGCATCCCAGTCGTGCCGCCAAGCGATTGTAAGCGAATCGTTAGATAAGGGCGTGTCGGAAAAATTCAATATCTCGAAATGACGAAACGCGTGAGTGACAGAACGCGTATCGACACCGCCTCAGCGCTGGGTCGCCGCGGCCAGCCGCAGGCCGAGGCCGACGAAGGCGCTGCCGACCAGGCGGTCGAGCCAGGTCTTCAGCGCGCCGTTGCCGGCGAAGCGCCGCGTGACGGTGCCGGCCACCCAGGCCACCACCAGGCTCCAGATCAGGCCCTGCAACACGAACACGCCGCCCAGCGCGAGGAACGCGAGGGTCTTGTGCGCGCTATCGGCCGCCACGAATTGCGGGAAGAACGAGATGAAGAACAGCACCACCTTCGGGTTCAGCACGTTGGTGGTGACGCCCTGCACGAACAGTTGGCGCAGGGGGCGCGCCGGACCGGCGGCAGCCGGTGCTTCGGAAGACGCCGGCGTCGCGGCGGGCCGCGACAGCACCAGCTTCACGCCGAGGTAGATCAGGTAGGCGGCGCCGGCGTACTTGACGGCCGTGAAGGCCAGCGGCGAGGCAGCGATCAGCGCGGTCAGGCCGAACGCGCAGGCCAGCGTGTGGACGCCGCAGCCGGCCGCGATCCCGAACGCCGAGACGATGCCGGCGCTGCGGCCCTGCGCGACGCTGCGGCCGACGATATAGGCGGTGTCGGGGCCGGGCGTGACGTTCAGCAGGAACACGGCCAGCACGAAGAAACCGAAATGGGTGATGCCAAGCATGGGGGGACCTTCGAAACCGCGGCGGGGACAGCAGGCATTCTACGCGTCTCGCCGCGCGGGCGGCAGCGCTTGGGGCGGAACCTCGGCGGCGGCATTCACGGCATTCGCCGCGCTCGCG
>NZ_VWWK01000185.1:0-13064 GCF_011753035.1 Burkholderia sp. Ax-1720
TTGAACTGCACCAGATGGTTCGCGATGGCGCCGTCGCCGGCACGCTGGCGATCGAGCAGATTCGCGAACACGGGGCCGACAAAGCGCTCGATCGACTGCAGAAGGGTGCGGCAAAGGCAGCGGAGTCGGGCAAGGTCCGCGTAACGAAGAAACACCTCGACGCATCGCCAGACACTCGACAGCCCGTCGCAGCGCCGCCCAATCACCTGCCCGAGAAATCGCCGAGGCCGGAGCAAGCGTCCGCACGATCGAGCGCGCCCGCCAAGATCGGCGAGCAGCAGGCAAAGCAACTTTTGCAAGCATTGCAGGCGGTCCTTCACGATGGCGGCTTCGGCAAGCTTTCGCAAGCTACCATTGCAGCCGTCCACGGAGCGATGATGCCGCTCGCAGCCATGCTCGATACGCCTGCCCGCAAAAAAAGCTGGCCCGTTACCGAACCGAACGAAAACGGGATCTGCGACGCTGCCGACACGCTCGAAGGCCCAGCTCGAACCGACAGGATCAAGGGGCCGCTCGCTTACATCCGCGTCGCGCAACCAGCCCACGGCATCTGGATCTCGTCGATCGAGTACAACACTGGTTCTAGTTTCGCAAGCAGCCCGCTCAAACTGACATCGGCGAGCGACGCCGCATGGACCCGCGTCCAAGCGATTCACGCAGGCGCAGCGCTGCTGATCAAGTCCATCAAATCGCCGGGGCCGGGCGTGACGCGAGCCGAGCAGACCGCGTTTGCGCGGATCCTCGCATGGGCAAACACGATCGCCGACATGCCAGACCCTGACTGGACGAGCGAATTTACCCTCGCCACCGCCAAGGGGCAGCGCCCGGATATCAGCGGCTTGATCACCACCATGCAAGACAAGCGACGCTTGACTGCAGGCCGCGCCTTACTCGACGCTGCGCTTCCCGTAGGCGAAATCAAGCCCGGTCTTGAACCCGATGCCGCATGGCCCTATCCGAAAGGAGCCGCCAATTGAGCCCGCGCCCGGCCCCTTCTACCCCACGTCCGCTGCCGCGCAAGCGGGAACGCGCGACGAATCACCCGGCTATCGCGCTCGTAAGCGTCAACGGGACGTCGAGGCAGGCGGACAGCAGCGGGCCTTCGCCCGCAAAAGCAATCCAGAGAGGGAAGGCGCCGCTCGCGCGGCGCAAACCTATCCAGACGAACAAAGCCTTGGCGGATACCCGCCAAGGCCGGCTCGCGCGGCTCGATGCCCTTCGCATCGAGATCCGCACGCTGATCGCCGAGGTCTCGCACGCGGCCGATGTCGAGCTGCTGGATCTGATGGCCGACGAGATCGGCTCATTCGCCCGCCACAAGGCCGCGCAGGAAGCCCGCACCTGGGCAGCAACCGCCGGCATCACCTTGGAAACGGGATTGATGCAACTCGGCCGCGCGATCCCGGCGGCCGAGAAAACCAATGAAACAACAGTGAGCAACACCGTGACCAAAGGAGGGACGCACGTATGACCGTCGCGATGGAACCGATCTACCTCGACCTCGACGCGCTCTCTGCTGCAATCTCGTTGTCTCCAGCCGTGATCCACAAGCTCGTGCGACAGGCGCAATTCCCGAAGCCACGCTCGATATCGGATCGCCGGGTCGGCTGGCTCACGAGCGAGGTCAAGGAATGGGCTGCGACTCGACCTGCGTCAGAGAACCTGCCGCCACCTAATTGCGGGACTGGCCGGCGCCGGACCGGCGATCCTCGATAGCCAATTCCTCAAGCTTGTCATTGAGCAGTGTCAGCCAGTGCCGACGCTGCTCGTCATACTTGTGCAGGTTGTATACGCCGCCGACTCCAGGCAGCATGTGGCCGATGATCGCCTCTCCCACCTCAAACGGGCAGCCCAGCGCAGCAAGCATCGTCCGAGCCGTGCGTCTCAGATCATGCGGCGCCCAATGCGTAACGGTCAGGCGAGGCCGCTCCATTTCCGGTCTCGTCGTGGCGTAGGGCTGGTGCATCCACACCGTCGACTGAAACACCTTCTGCTCCGTCTGAGCGCCCCTCGTAGACGGGATTAAGTACCCATCCCCGTATCTCGCCCACCGTCGCCGTACGACCTCCTCCGCACGGCCGACCAGCGGCACCCGCAGGTCGGTCGCATTTGCGTGCCTCGCATTTTTCGTCTTGGCCTTCGGAATGGTCCACCAGAGACCATCAGCTTCCTCGCTGATTTCCTTACCGGTCATTGCGCCAATCTCGCCACCGCGCGTTCCAGTCCAGAGATACAGAATCAGCGCGTCATGCACGGTTCGGCTGAAATTCGGTAGCCAGTTGATCAGGCGGCCGGTTTCTGCATTCGCAAGCACTCGCTTCTTTGTACCGGTGGACTCGCCAGATATCCGTTTGCCGGTACTCCGGAGGCGGCCGCGCATGATTTGCCGCCACCAATTGGGCGTAGTCTCTGCCAAGGTGCTCGCGTCCAGGGCGTAGTCCCACGCGGCGCCCAACTCCTGCCGCAGCCGCCGAGCCTGCACCGGAATGTGCGCATACGACTCCAGCAGGGCGAACGCCTGGCCCCGCGTAACCTGCTCGGCGATCCGGTCACCGAACTCGCCGAGCATCGTGTCGAACATCCGTTTCGCCTCTGCAGCGCCCTTGCTCTTTCGATTGCGTTCGACGTGCCCGACGAGGTACGCGCGGCACACCTGCCGCACAGTCAGCGGACCGTCCTGCGTTACCATAACGCCCAGCGCTGGATTAGCCTGCAAACGCTTCGCGAGTGCTGGATCACTCCCTGCCTCGCGGGCCGATCGCAGCTTCTCCCATTCGCCCGCAGCAGCAGCTAACGACAACGCCGGCCACTCGCCGATTTTGGTTTGTCGCATGCGGCCGTCGACGGGCGATTTATATCGATAAGTCCACGAGCGACGCGTGGCCGTTGCCTCCAAGCGAAGGCCCGGACAACCGTCGATCGTTATGTGTGTACCCGGCTGCATTTGCTTTGCAGCGCGTGCGTCGAATCGCATTTTTCCTCGGCGTAGGTTTCTGACACAGCCCACACTCTACCAGCGTAGGTTTTAGTCGGCGAGATCGTAAAAACCTACGCTGAACCGCGATATTTAGCGAGATGTCGCGGCATGTGGAAATGAAGCGAGCACGCAAGCAAATCGGCTGGAAACCCTTGGTGGAAAAGGACGTGCAGGA
Organism: Burkholderia sp. Ax-1720; assembly: GCF_011753035.1. Taxonomy (NCBI): domain Bacteria; kingdom Pseudomonadati; phylum Pseudomonadota; class Betaproteobacteria; order Burkholderiales; family Burkholderiaceae; genus Burkholderia; species Burkholderia sp. Ax-1720. The sequence goes on from NZ_VWWK01000185.1 coordinate 3,153, forward strand.
AATTACGGATACAAAACAGCAGCTTACGGAAGCGTCTTTTAGCGGCCACACGCCCATGATGCAGCAGTACCTGCGCATCAAGAGCGAACATCCGGATACGCTCGTCTTCTACCGGATGGGTGACTTCTACGAGTTGTTCTACGACGACGCCGAAAAAGCCTCGCGTCTTCTCGACCTGACCCTGACGCAGCGCGGCGCCTCGGGCGGCAACCCGATCAAGATGGCCGGCGTGCCGCACCATGCGGTCGAGCAATACCTGGCGAAGCTGGTGAAATTCGGCGAATCGGTGGCGATCTGCGAGCAGATCGGCGACCCCGCCACCTCGAAGGGGCCGGTCGAGCGCAAGGTGGTGCGCGTGGTCACGCCGGGCACGCTGACCGATGCCGCCCTGCTCTCCGACAAGGCCGACGTCTACCTGCTCGCGCTGAGCCTGGGCCACAACAAGCGCGGCGTGCTCACCAACGTGGGCCTGGCCTGGCTCAACCTCGCCAGCGGCGCGCTGCGGCTCGCGGAAATCGCGCCCGACGAACTGGGCGCGGCGCTCGAGCGGATCCGCCCGGCCGAAATCCTCGCCGCCGACGCGGCGATCGAGGCCGTGCCGGCCGGCGCCGGCGCGGTCACGCGCGTGCCGGCCTGGCACTTCGACATCGCCTCGGGCACCCAGCGCCTGTGCAGCCAGCTCGACGTCGCCAGCCTCGAAGGCTTCGGCGCGCACTCGCTGACCAGCGCCTGCGGCTCGGCCGGCGCCCTGCTGCTGTATGCCGCCTCCACGCAAGGCCAGCAGTTGCGCCACGTGCGCAGCCTGAAGGTCGAGACGGAATCCGAATACATCGGCCTCGATCCGGCCACGCGCCGCAACCTCGAACTGACCGAAACCCTGCGCGGCACCGAATCGCCGACGCTCTACTCGCTGCTCGACACCTGCGGCACCACCATGGGCAGCCGCCTGCTGCGCCACTGGCTGCACCATCCGCCGCGCGCCTCGGTGGCCGCGCAGGCACGCCAGCAAGCGATCGGCGCCCTGCTCGAGGCAGCGGGCGAGGCCAGCCTCGACAGCCTGCGCGGCGCGCTGCGCCAGGTCGCCGACGTGGAGCGCATCACCGGGCGCCTGGCCCTGCTGTCGGCGCGCCCGCGCGACCTCTCCAGCCTGCGCGACACCTTCACCTCGCTGCCCGAATTGCGCGCGCGCATCACGCCGATCACCCAGCAAGCGAGCGCGCTCGCGCGCCTGGAAGCCGCGCTGGAGCCGCCGGCCGGCTGCGCCGACCTGCTCACGCGCGCGGTCGCCCCCGAGCCGGCCGCGATGGTGCGCGACGGCGGCGTGATCGCGCGCGGCTACGACGCCGAACTCGACGAGCTGCGCGACATCTCCGAGAACTGCGGCCAGTTCCTGATCGACCTGGAAGCGCGCGAGCGCGCGCGCACCGGCATCGCGAACCTGCGCGTCGAATACAACAAGGTGCATGGCTTCTATATCGAGGTCACGCGTGGCCAGACCGACAAGGTCCCCGACGACTACCGCCGCCGCCAGACCCTCAAGAACGCCGAGCGCTACATCACGCCCGAGCTGAAGACCTTCGAGGACAAGGCGCTGTCGGCGCAGGAACGCGCCCTGTCGCGCGAGCGCGCGCTCTACGACGCGCTGCTGCAGTCGCTGCTGCCGCATATCGAGGAATGCCAGCGCGTGGCCGGAGCGCTGGCCGAGCTGGACCTGCTCTGCGCCTTCGCCGAACGCGCCCGTGCGCTGGACTGGGTAGCGCCGCGCTTCTCCGACGAGATCGGCATCGAGATCGAACAGGGCCGCCACCCGGTGGTCGAGGCGCAGGTCGAGCAGTTCATCGCCAACGACTGCCGGCTCGGCAACGAGCGCAAGCTGCTGCTGATCACCGGCCCGAACATGGGCGGTAAGTCGACCTTCATGCGGCAGACCGCGCTGATCGCGCTGATGGCCTACGTCGGCAGCTACGTGCCGGCCAAGTCGGCCTGCTTCGGCCCGATCGACCGGATCTTCACGCGCATCGGCGCCGCCGACGACCTGGCCGGTGGCCGTTCGACCTTCATGGTCGAGATGACCGAGGCCGCCGCGATCCTCAACGACGCGACGCCGCAAAGCCTGGTGCTGATGGACGAGATCGGCCGCGGCACCTCGACCTTCGACGGCCTCGCGCTGGCCTGGGCGATCGCGCGCCACCTGCTCTCGAACAACGGCTGCTACACGCTGTTCGCCACGCACTACTTCGAGCTGACGCAGTTGCCGGTGGAATTCCCGCATGCGGCCAACGTCCACCTGTCGGCGGTCGAGCACGGCCACGGCATCGTGTTCCTGCACGCCGTCAACGACGGCCCGGCCAACCAGAGCTACGGCCTGCAGGTCGCGCAGCTCGCCGGCGTGCCGCCCGCCGTGATCCGCGCCGCGCGCAAGCATCTCGCGCACCTCGAACAGCAATCCGCCGGCCAGCCGACGCCGCAGCTCGACCTGTTCGCCGCGCCGCCGCCCGTCTACGACGACGAGCCCGATTTCGACGTGCCCGAGGCGCGCGAGCCGGCAGCACCGGCCGCGCCGCATCCGGCGCTCCTGCGCCTGCGCGAGATCGATCCGGACAACCTCAAGCCGCGCGAGGCGCTCGACCTGCTCTACGAACTGCAAACCCTCGCCGCCCGGCAGGCGGACGATGACCTGGCGCACTGATCCACCGCCGCTGGCGAACCCGCGTGGCGCGCCCGCGCCACGTTTCGGCATCGCCGTCGCGATGGCCGCGGCCGCGCTGCTGCTGGCCACGGTGACCACCGCCGCCGCTGCCGCGCCCGCCGCCTCGGCAACGGCGCGCGTGGCCGAGCGCGGCTACGCCTTCGCGGTACTGAGCGGCGCGATCAACAGCCCGGCCGACGAACCGGCCGCGGCACGCCTGCTCGATGCCATCTCGCGCGATCGCTCGGTCGCCTTCGCGATCTACGACGGCAACCTGAAGGGCGCGCGCGAGGCCTGCCGCGACGGCATCTACGACACCCGCATCGCGCTGTTCAAGGCCTCGCGCGTGCCCGTGTTCTACGTACCGGGCCAGGCCGACTGGGCCGCCTGCGCGCTGAAGGAAAACGGCGGCTACGACGCGGTCGAGCGCCTCGACTACCTGCGCCAGACCTTCCTCGCCGATTCCGAATCCTTCGGCCAGACGCCCCTGCCGCTCACGCGCGAAAGCGAGGTGGCACGCTTCAGGCCGTTTCGCGAGAACATCCGCTGGACCCAGGGCGACGTGGTATTCGTGGCGCTCAACGCGCCTTCGCCAAACAATCGCTACCTGACGGCGGGCGGGCGCAATGGCGAATTCGAGGATCGCGCGATCGCCAGCGCGTTCTGGATCGATCACGCCGCCGAAACCGCCAAGCGCCGCAATGCCCGCGCGCTGGTCGTCGTCATCGAAGCCGATCCGCAGTTCGAGCACTACGAGCGCGAGCGCTTCGCCTGGCTGCGTTTCGGGCGCTCGCGCGCGCGCGACGGTTTCCTGGAGTTCAAGCGTGCGCTGGTGAAAGCGGCGCAAACCTTCCGCGGCACGATCCTGGTGATCCACGCCGGCGACGAAGCGCTGCGCGCCGGCTTTCGTATCGACCAGCCGCTGCATGACGAGAAAGGGGATCGGGTGGCGAACCTGACGCGCATCGCGATCGCGCCGCGCGAGCGGCTGGTGCAATGGGTCAGGGTCACGGTGAATCCGGCCGGACGGCCGATGTTCGGAGTGGGATTGCAGGAGGTGCCGAGCAACCTGCCGGTGCCGCCCGCCCTGCCAGCCGCGTCGCATGACGACACGCCCTTGCCGCAGATGCCGGAGATCCCGGCCTTGCCGGAATTGCCCGATCCGGCCTCGAGCGGCTTGCCGCCGCAACCGGCCTCGACGGGCAATCCGACCATCCTGCCGCCGGCGTCCGCGCCTGGCGGCCAGCCCGCCTCGATGCCCGACGGCGGCTACTGAGCGAAGCCGGCGGCCGCCGGCAGCAATCAAGCCGCCGGCGCAAAAGCAAAACGGCCGGCGAATGCCGGCCGTTCTTCCATCGATCAGTGCAGCGTGCGACCCTGGGTCGGCTCCTCGCCGTCCTCGTCGTCCTCATCCTCGTCGACGATCTCGAGCCCTTCGGCGCCATGCGCGTGCTCGTGCTCGATCTCGTCCTCGGTGGCGGCGCGCACGTCCTTGACGGTCAGCGCGAAACGCAGCGCCATGCCGGCCAGCGGATGATTGCCGTCGAGCACGACCTTGTCCTCGGCGATGTCGGTGACCGTGTAGATCAGCGAATCGACTTCCTCGTCGCCGTCTTCCGGCGTGCCCTCGAACTGCATGCCGACTTCGAGCGGCTCGGGGAAACGGTCGCGCGGCTCGATCTTCACCAGCTCGGGATCGTAATCGCCGAACGCGTCCTGCGGCTCGAGCTGGATCTGCGCTTCGTAACCCGTTTCCTGACCGTCGAGCTGTTCCTCGATCTTGGGGAACGTGCCATCATAGCCGCCGTGCAGATAGATCATCGGCTCGTCGCTTTCCTCGATCAGATTGCCTTCCGTATCCGACAGCTTGTAAGTCACCGAGACGACGGTGTTTTTTGCGATTTTCATCCAAATCTCCCAATTTCCAGCCGCATTATACGATGTCCCAACGGTCCGAAGCCGAACCGGCAAACCGCGCGCGAGCCCCGATCCAGAACGAATCCGGCGCCCCCCATCCCGACACGCCCACCCCGCTGCTCGGCCAGTTGACGCCGTCGCAATTCATGCGCCGCCACTGGCAGAAAAAGCCGCTGCTGATCCGCCAGGCGATTCCCGATATCGTGCCGCCGCTGTCGCGCGACGCGCTGTTCGAACTGGCCGCCGACTACGATACGGAATCGCGTCTGATCACGCATTTTCGTAACAGATGGCAACTGGAACAGGGGCCCTTCGAGGACGGCGCGCTGCCGTCGGTGAGCAAGCGCGAATGGACCCTGCTGGTGCAAGGCGTGGACCTGCACGACGATGCCGCGCGCGCCCTGCTCGAGCGCTTTCGCTTCATCCCCGACGCGCGCCTGGACGACCTGATGATCTCGTACGCAACCGATGGTGGCGGCGTCGGCCCGCACTTCGATTCGTACGACGTATTCCTGCTGCAGGTGCATGGCAAGCGCCGCTGGCGCATCGGCGCGCAGAAGGACCTGACGCTGCGCGAGGATCTGCCGCTGAAGGTGCTCGAGAATTTCGAGCCGACCGAGGAATGGGTGCTGGAGCCGGGCGACATGCTCTACCTGCCGCCGCACATCGCGCACGACGGCATCGCCGAGGGCGAATGCATGACCTGCTCGATCGGTTTTCGCGCGCCGTCGGCGGGCGAACTGACCGGGCAGTTCCTCTACTATCTCGCCGAGCGTGGTGCGCTGCGGCAGAGCCCGCGCGCGGGCGAGCTGTATCGCGATCCGAAGCAGCCCGCCGTGACGCGTCCCGCCGAGCTGCCCGAGGCCCTGGTCGAACGCGTGGCGACCATCCTGAACGGCATCCGCTGGAGCCCGCGCGACATCGAGGCCTTCCTCGGCAGCTACCTGAGCGAACCGAAATCGAACGTGGTGTTCGACGCCCCGGACGATCCCCTCGACGAGGACGATTTCGTCGCGCAGGCAAGCCTTTGCGGGATTCGTCTCGACAGGAAAGCGGCATTGATGTATAACGCGCGATCGTACTTCATCAATGGCGAAGAAAATCCGCTCTCGGGCAGCTCGAAATGGCTGCCGGAACTGGCCGATCGACGCTATCTGGGGGCGAAACGCTTTGTAACACACTCCCGACACCCCCTCATGACAGCTTTGCTTCACGAGTGGTATTGTGCGGGCTGGATCAGGCTGGGGTGAGCTGCAGTCGGCTTATCCTGGCAGGACGCTCATACAGGCCAAACTTGTATGGGAAAGACAACGTATTGACCCCGCATTTGTCGACGGTCGATAGGAAAGTGCATATAATTTCCGCCCAAGCCGTAGGGAAGATTCACGCTCTGGCAGTGCATCTCCACAGCGGCCCAGGTCGGTGTTGGAGCACATTACCGGTATTGTTTCGCGCTGTTGCTTACCTTTAACCATAAAAGGACGTGATCATGAAGAAATCCCTCCTCGTAGCTTCCCTGTTGGCCGCCGTTGCACTCGCTGCTTGCAACAAGAGCTCGGACCAAGCTGCTTCGTCGGCTGCTAGCGACGCATCGGCAGCCGCTTCGGCTGCTTCGTCGGCTGCTACGGCTGCTTCGGACGCTGCATCGAGCACGGCTGCTGCTGCGAGCGACGCTGCATCGGCTGCTGCCGCTCCGGCTTCGGACGCTGGCGCATCGGCCGCTGCTCCGGCTTCGGGCGCGAGCCAGTAAGCTGGGATCAGCTCACGCTGATACGAAAAACCGGCCCTGGGGCCGGTTTTTTTTCGCCTGCGTTTTCTTCGTCGCGTTCTTCCTCGATATACAGGCCTGGATACGCAGGCAGGGACGAGTCGACCAGATTGCGCCTAACCCAGGCTCAGCCAGTCGAAGCCGTCGTCCTGCGAAGCCACCCCCACCTCCTCCCGCGCGCAGCCCAGCACCGCCGCCAGGGCGGCCCGCGCCAATTCGGGCTGGTTGTTCTCCTGGCTCAGATGCGCGGCCACCACGTGCCGCAGGCGGGCCCGGTCGAGCGAGGCCAGGATGTCGGCCGCCGCGGCATTGCTGAGATGCCCGAGAGCGCCGCCGATACGCGCCTTCAGCGAGGCCGGATAACGGCCCTTGGCCAGCATCTCGGCATCGTGGTTCGCCTCCAGCACCAGCGCGTCGCAGCCGCTCAGCACGCCGCACAGATGCGGCGTCGACATGCCCGCATCGGTCAGCACGCCGAGCCGCGCGGCGCCATCGGAAAACACGAATTGCAGCGGTTCCCGCGCATCGTGCGGGACCGTGTAGGGAAGGATCTGGAGATCGCCGATCGGCGTGGTTTCGTCGCCCCACAGCACGTGCAGGTCGACCGCGGCGCTGTCGGCGCCGACCGCCTTCGCGGTGCCCCAGCTCATGAACAACGGGATGCCGAAGCGCCGGGCGACCGTCAGCGCGCTGCCGATATGGTCGCTGTGCTCGTGGGTGATGAGGATCGCATCGAGCTCGCCGGAGCCGAGCCCGACGCGCGTGAGGCGCCGGTCGAGTTCCTTCGCGGAGAAACCGCAGTCGAGCAGCACGCGCGTGGTCGTGGTGCCCGACGAGGCCTCGACGACCAGCGCATTGCCCTCGCTGCCGCTGCCGAGGCTCGTGAAGCGCACGGCCTCAGTTCAGCTGCGTGTGCAGCAGCGTGATGATGCGCTGCGCATCGGTCGAGGTGTCGGCCTGGCCGTTCGCGTCGACCACCGCGACCTGGGTCTTCGCATCGCCGTTGGCGCGCACGCTGACGAAGAATTCCTTGCCCGGCTTGGCGGCCGTCGCGCCGCCGTAGAACAGCTTGCCGAACAGGCCTTCGCGCTTGAGCTCCTCCGAGGAATTCGCGTAGCGCACCGTGTAGACGCCCTTCTGGCGATCGCGGTTGTCGACCGCGAAGTTGGTGCGGTCGAGCGCGAGGCCCACGCGCAGCCAGGCGCGATCGAAGGATTCCGACAGATCCAGGGTGGGAGCGCCGGAACTCTTGTCGATCACCGTGGCCGCCGCGCTGGCGGGCCGCGCGTCGGTCAGCAGTTGCTTGGCCTGCGCTTCGGTCAGGCCGAACTTCTCCATCAGCTTGGCCAGGAACACGGCCTCCAGCACCGGGTTGCGCGGACGCTCGACCCAGCGCGAGGAATCCCCGCCCTGCGGGCCCGTCAGCACTTCCTCCATCGCGCTGTGCGTGATGGAAATGTCGGTCGCGCCGTCGGCGCCGCGCGTGACGAGCGTGCGGAAGCTGTCGCGCGTGCCCGACGAGTAGGCGAAGTCGATCACGCGGCCGATGGTGTTGCGGAACCAGTCGTCGGGGATGTTGGCGCGGTTCTCGGCCCAGTCGGTGGTCAGGATGCCGGTGGTCGGCGCGTCGGTCTTCAGCGCGAAGCCGTTGTCGCTCCAGAAGTCCTTCAGTTGCGGCCAGAGCTGCTCGGGCGTGCGGCCGTCGACCACCAGCCAGCGGCGGTCGCCGTCGCGCTCGACGTGCATGCCGTAGGGATCCTGCGCGCTCGGCTGGCCTTCGGTCGCATTGCCGGCCGGCGTGACCGCGCGCTGCGGCGCCGAGCCCAGGCCCGCGCTGGTCGGCGGCGCGATGTACGAGGGATTGACCGGCACCGAGGTCAGGTCCTTGGGCACCGCCAGCGGCGGCGCCGAGCCGGTCGACTTGTAGTTGACCCGGTCCGGTGCGAGATAGTCGTTCAGCGTGTCGCAACCGGCCAGCGCGCCGAGCGCGAGCGCCACCACGGACGCCTGGAGTGCGCGGGAGGAAAAGGCGAAATGTTTCATGAAATCCTTCGTCTTGCTAAACGCGGGTCACGCGCGATACCGGCGGGCCGGGTGAAATCGGGATGGGTCGGAAAGCACGAACGGCCGCGAGCGCGGCCGTTCGTGTCGGTCAAGCGATGCCGGCTTCGCGCAGCGCGCAGCGCACGACATCGTGATAGCGCTCGTCGAGCGCCGTCAGCGGCAGGCGAATGCCGCCGCGAATCTTGCCCATTTCCTGCAGCGCCCACTTCACCGGAATCGGGTTCGCCTCGGCGAACAGGTGCTTGTGCAGCGACAGCAGCTTCATGTGGATCTCGCGCGCCGTCTTGGCGTCGCCGGCGATCGCCGCGCGGCACAGCTCGCTCATCGCGCGCGGCGCGACGTTGGCGGTCACCGAGATATTGCCGTGGCCGCCCAGCAGCATCAGCGCGATCGCGGTGGGATCGTCGCCGCTGTAGATGCCGAAGCCTTGCGGCGCGGCCTTGATCAGCTGCGCGGCGCGATCGATGTTGCCGGTCGCGTCCTTCACGCCGACGATGCCCGGCACCTGCGCGCAGCGCAGGATGGTCTCGTTGGCCATGTCCGCGACGGTGCGGCCCGGCACGTTGTAGAGGATCACCGGCAGCTCGACCGCCTCGGCGATCGCGAGGAAGTGGCGGTAGATGCCTTCCTGGGTCGGCTTGTTGTAATACGGCACGACCTGCAGGGTGGCATCGGCGCCGACCGATTTGGCCTGGCGCGTCAGCTCGATCGCCTCGGCCGTGGAATTGCCGCCCGCGCCCGCGATGATCGGGATGCGCTTGGCCGCGTGCTCGACCGCCGTCTTGATCGTGAGCACGTGCTCGTCGACCGACAAGGTGGCCGATTCGCCGCTGGTGCCGACCACCACGAGCGCATCCGTCCCTTCTTCGATATGCCAGTCGACCAGCTTGCGGAAGGCCGGCAGATCGAGGCTGCCGTCTTCGAGCATCGGGGTCACGATCGCGGGCATGCTGCCGCTGAATTGAATACCGTCTTGAGTGCCGTTAGCCATGAAACGCAATGAAAGTAAACCCAATAAACGTCGATTGTAGCGGATTACCCGGTCAGTCCGTAACGCGGGAATCCCTCCCCCTGCTCGCGCACCGCGCAGATTCTCTGCACGAAGGCGGGCCGTGTGCCGTCGACGAAACCGTCCTCGAACGCGATCACGCGCAACTCGCCGCGCACGGCGTCGAGCAATTCGCCCGGCGTCAGCAGGAATGCGGGATTGGACGGTTTGCCGAGCGTTTCGTTGCCGCGCGCGAAGGTTTCGTAGAGCAGCACGCCGCCCGGCGCGACCGAGGCGACCAGCCTCGGCAGCAACGGGCGATGCAGATAATGCGTGACGACCACCGCCGCGAAGCGCGCGCTGTCGGCCAGCGGCCAGGGCGCGCCTTCGATGTCGGCGGCGCGTGCCTCGACGCCCGCCAGCGCGCCGAGCGCGGCCAGCGCCTCGGGATCGCGATCGAGCGCGAGCACCGGGTGCCCGCGCGAG
>NZ_VWWK01000186.1:0-12981 GCF_011753035.1 Burkholderia sp. Ax-1720
CCGGTTAAAATGCGCGGCGCGCGGCGGCCGATGCCCTCGCGCCCGCCCGCCGGGTGCCGCCAGGCGCCGCTGCCCGGCCGGGCCATCCTCCTCGACGAATTCATCCCGCTACCCATGTAATCGCTCGCGAACTCCCGTCAGTCCATTCCGCCCGACCGATCGGGGGTTCGCGGACCGATGCCGCCTGCCTGCGCGCGCGCCTTGCGCCGCCCCGGCCAGGCGTCGTCCCGTCTACCCGTGTTCCACACGAAGCCAGCCGGCAGCGCGCCCGGGATCCGTCCCGCGCCGTCCATGCCGGCGGCATCCGAGCCCGTCCGCGCCCACCCACGGCCGGGCAGTGCGCGCCGGCCCGACGCTCATCGGGCCGCGCGGCGCTGTCCCCAACGATTCAACACGGAATCCACCCATGCACGCCCGTACGCTACGCGACGAGTGGTTCGGCAACCCGCGCGGCGACCTGCTCGCCGGCCTGGTCGTCGCCCTCGCGCTCATTCCCGAAGCGCTCGCCTTCTCGATCATCGCCGGCGTCGACCCGAAGGTCGGCCTCTACGCCGCCTCGGTGATCGCCGTGGTCTCCGCCTTCGCCGGCGGCCGCCCCGGCATGATCTCGGCCGCCACCGGCGCGGTCGCGCTGCTGCTGACCTCGCTGGTGCGCGACCACGGCGTCGAATACGTGTTCGCGGCCGGCATCCTGGCCGGCGCGCTGCAGATCGCAGCCGGCCTGCTGCGCCTGGGCGAACTGATGCGCTTCGTCTCGCGCTCGGTGATGACGGGCTTCGTCAACGCCCTGGCGATCCTGATCTTCCTGGCCCAGCTGCCGCAATTGCGCGACGTGCCGCTCTACGTCTACGGCCTGCTGGCGCTGGGCCTGGCGATCATCTACCTGCTGCCGCGCGTGACGCGCGCGGTGCCCTCGCCGCTGGTGTGCATCGTGGTGCTGACGGCGATCGCGATCGCCCTGCACCTGCCGCTGCGCACGGTCGGCGACATGGGCGCCTTCCCCGATCGCCTGCCGGGCTTCGCGCTGCCGCACCTGCCGTTCACGCTCGACACGCTGCGCATCGTGCTGCCGTACTCGATCGGCATCGCGGTGGTGGGGTTGCTCGAATCGCTGATGACGGCGGCCATCGTCGACGACTACACCGATACGCCGAGCGACAAGAACCGCGAATGCCGCGGCCAGGGCTGCGCCAACATCGCCGCCGGTTTCCTGGGCGGCATGCCGGGCTGCGCGATGATCGGCCAGACGGTGATCAACATGAAGTCGGGCGGGCGCGGGCGTCTGTCCACCTTCGTGGCCGGCGCGGTGCTGCTGGTGCTGGTGGTGTTCCTCGGGCCCTGGGTGCGGCAGATCCCGATGGTGGCGCTGGTGGCCGTGATGGTGATGGTGTCGATCAGCACCTTCAGCTGGAAGTCGATCGCGAACCTGCGCACCCATCCGCGCAGCTCCTCGCTGGTGATGCTGGTGACCGTCGCGATCGTGGTGGCGACCGGCAACCTGGCGATCGGCGTGCTGGTCGGCGTGTTGCTCTCGGCGCTGTTCTTCGCCTCGAAGGTGCGCCGCGTGCTGCAGGTCGAGGCGCTGCGCGATGCCGGCGGCGAGCGCCGCTACCTGGTGCGCGGGCAGGTGTTCTTCGCGTCCTCGGAAGCCTTCGTCGCGCAGTTCGATTTCCACGAGCGGGTCGAGCGCGTGAAGCTCGACGTCTCGCATGCGCACTTCTGGGACCTGACCGCGATCGACGCGCTCGATCGCATCGTCAACAAGTTCCGGCGTCACGGCGTGGAGGTCGAGATCGTCGGCCTGAATCGCGCCAGCGCGACCATGATCGAGCGCTACGCGACGCACGACAAGGGCGATGCGGGCGCGGCGACGCTCTCGCATTGAGGCGCGCCGGGCCTCGGCACATCGCTCGCAACGGGGCTGGTGCGCGAGGCACGGAACGCGAAGCGGCGCGGGGCCGCTCGACGGCCGCGCGCCGCTTCATGCTTGCCGCCGGCGCCGGCGGCGCGCCTACTTCGCGGCCAGCGCCTCGTCCACCGCGCGATCGCGCCAGACGTTCCCAGCCACCTCCAGCTTGCGCGGAATCAGCTTCACGCCGTAGAACGCGTCGGCCACCGCCTGCTGCGAGGCGACGATCCGCTCGTCGATCGGCACCGCGCCGAACGGCACGCGCTTGAACCAGGTTTCCACCAGCGCGGTGTCGAGCCCCACCTTGGGCGCGATGATGGCGGCCGTCTCGGCGGGATGCCCGTTGACCCACAGGCCGGTCTCGCGAAGCTGGCGCAGCACCGCGCCCACCACCTCGGGATGCGCGGCGGCGAAGTCGCGGGTGGCCTCGTAGAAGTTGTAGGTGGCCGTGAGCCCGGTGTAGTCCGACAAGGTGCGCACCTTCAGCGAACTCTGCGCGGCCGCGTAATAAGGATCCCAGACCACCCAGGCGTCCACGTCGCCGCTCTCGAAGGCGGCGCGCGCGTCGGCGGGCGCGAGATAGACGGGATGGATCTCGTCGTAGCGCAGGCCGGCCTTGTTGAGCGCGGCCAGCAGCAGGTAGTTCGAGCTCGAGCCCTTCTGCAGCGCGACTTTCTTGCCGCGCAGCCCGGCCACCTCGCGGATCGGCGAGCCGGCCTTCACGAAGATCGCCTCGTTGTGCGGGGCCGGCTGCTCGGCGCCGACATAGACGAAGCGCACGCCGCCGGCCTGCGCGAACACCGGCGGCGGCGCGCCGGTATAGCCGAAGTCGATGCTGTTGGCGTTGAGCGCCTCGAGCAGTTGCGGGCCGGCCGGGAACTCGAACCATTTCACCGTGTAGCCGAGCGACTTCAGCTTGTCGTCGAGCGCGCCCTGCGCCTTCACCACGGCGAGCAGGCCGGCCTTCTGGTAGCCGATGCGCAGCAGGTGGTCGGCGCCGGCCTGGGCGCTGGCGGCGGTGGAACCGAGCAGCGCGACGGCGCTGAGGAGGGCGGCGGGCAGCCAGCGGGTGAAGCGGGGCATCGGGCAATCTCCGGGAGGGCGGCCGGCGGGCGGCGCAATTCGACGAAGCGGCAGCCCCCTTCTGGCGAGGGCCGCCCCAGTCGAAAAATCGTCGCACGGGCATCCGTGCGCACCAACCAAGCATTGCCGATATCAATATGACGGCGCGCCGACTATGGTCTTCAGCGCGCGGGGGCGATTGCCTTCGAGGGCGCGGGGCGCGTTGGTGGGCGCCACGCGGGAATGGGGTTTCAGCGCTTGCCGCGCTTGTCCTTGCCGCTGCCGCTGCCGTCTCGGGGCGCCGGCTGGCCTTCGCCGCGCGCGGCTTCCTCGCTGAGCTGCTTGTCGAGGATGGTGGCCACGCGTCCGCCGAGGTAGGCGCCCGAGGCGGCTTCCAGCGCGCGGTTCATCTCGCCCTCGACGAAGGTGGCCGACAGCGGCCGCAGCCGCCAGATCGCGTCGACCAGGGCCGGCACGTCGGTGGCCGGCGGCAGGCTGCCTTCGTCGTAGCGGTCGAGCCGGCGTACCACCAGGTCCACCAGCACGCGCGCGATCGCGTCGAAATGCGGCCGCGCGATGCTCATTGCGTCGACCAGCTCGCGCACCGGGATCCCCTCGCGCACCAGCGCGCCGGCCGCCTCGATCAGGCCCGGCGTCTTGGCGACGAAGGACAGGCCGCGCCGCTCCAGCAGGCCCAGCTCGGTCACGCGCATCAGCGAGGCCGGCGTTTGCGGGCCGAACATCGAGACCAGGTCGGCCAGCGAATAGGTTTTCGGACGCTCGTGCGACCAGCGTCCGCCGATCGCGTTCTCCAGGCCCAGGATCGAGCGCAGGTCGTGGCCGTCGTCGATCGCCTTGATCAGGTCCTGGATGTTGGACAGCGTGTAGCCGCGCGCCAGCAGATGGTTGATCACCTTGAGCCGGGCCACGTGGGTGTCGTCGTAGATGCCGACGCGGCCGCGCTTGCGCGGCGGCGTGAGCAGCCCGCGGTCCTGGTAGGCGCGCACGTTGCGCACCGTGGTGTCGGTCACGCGGGCGAGCTCGTCGACGGTGTACTCGTTGGCATGCGCGCCCTCGGGCGGCAGCTCGGCGGGAGAGGTCGGGGTCGGTGTCGGCATGCGCGGATTTTAGCCTGTGTGCGGGCCGGCGTCGCCCCTGGCGGGCGGCGCGTCGGCGCCGGGGCCCAGCGCGCGCTGCATCAGCGCGATGTCGAGCCAGCGGCCGTGCTTGTAGCCGACCGCGGCGAGCGTGCCGGCCGGCGCGAAGCCGAACGCGGCATGCAGCGAGGTGGAGCCGCCGCGCCCGCCGTCGGCGATCACCGCGATCATCTGGCGCCACGGGCCTCGCTCGCAGCGCGCGATCAGCTCGGCGAGCAGGGCGCGGCCGATGCCGCGGCCGCGAAACGCATCGTCGAGGTAGATCGAGTCCTCGACGGTATGGCGGTAGGCCGCGCGCGGCCGATAGGGCCCGGCATAGGCGTAGCCGGCCAGCCGGCCCTCGACGCTCGCCACCAGCCAGGGCAGGCCGTGGACGAGCACGGCGGCGCGGCGCGCGCGCATCTCGTCGAGCGAGGGCGGCAGCTCCTCGAACGAGGCGACGCTGTGCAGCACGTGGTGCGCATAGATCGCGTGGATCGCGGGCAGGTCCGCGTCGCGGGCATCGCGGATCTCGCAGGCAGCGTGCGGGGCGGAGGCGGACGAGGCGGTGGCGGGGCTGGACACGATCGGGATCAGGGGTGGAGGAGGCGATGAATCGCCACTATGCGCGAGATATTGCGCTGGAGCAAAAAAAGCCGGCGATTCCGATTATTCGGGAAAACGCAATGCTCAAGTTTGGCCCGATCGCTCCGTAAACATCGTCAGCAATGACCGTGCGCGCGAGCGCTCCTGAATCCTGTCGACCGGCCCGCCATGAACGCCCTGTTTTCCCGCTTCTCGATCCGTACTCGCCTCTATTCGACGCTCGCGCTGGCGGCCCTGATCCTCTGCGTGACGGGCGTGGTGGGCCTGGCCGGCATGCAGAACTCGAACGAGGCGCTCAAGGATGCCTATGCCTCGCAGCTCGCCGCGCAGACCGCGCTGGCCAGCGCCAACCTGAACCTGACGATCGTGCGCACCACGCTCGATCGCGCCATCCTGCATCCGGATCGCCCGGACCTGCAGTCGGTGCTCAACAAGGCCGAATCCTACCTGGCGATCTCCGACCGGGCCTGGCGCGACTACAACGCGCTGCCGCGCCACGAAGGCGAGCAGCCGCTGGCCGACGCGGTGGGCGCCGCGCGCGGCGCCTTCATCGCGCAGGCGATCCAGCCGATGATCGACGCCATGCGCGCCGGCCATCCCGAGGAGGCCGACCACCTGATGATGAAGGTCTCGCCGCCGCTGTCGGTGGCGCTGACCAAGGCGGCGGGCGAGCTCGACAAGTACGGGCTGGACCGCGGCAAGGCCGTCTACGACGGCGCGCAGCGCAGCTTCTCGCTGCTGCGGCTGGTGTCGGCCGGCACCATCGTGTTCGGCCTGGCGGCCTGCCTGGGCTGCGCGATCGGCCTGCACTACGCGATCACGCGGCCGCTGGCGCGCCTGCTCGAGCATTTCCGCAGCCTGTCCGACGGCGACCTCACGCACGAGCTGCACTGGAGCTCGCGCGACGAGATGGCCGAGCTGGTGAGCGGCGTCACGCGCATGCAGCGCAACCTGGCCGAGACGGTGCGGCGCGTCTCGCGCGGCTCGGAATCGATCGCCACCGCCACGCGCCAGATTTCGGCCGGCAATACCGATCTGTCTCAGCGCACCGAGGAGCAGGCCGCCGCGCTGGAGCAGACCGCCGCCAGCATGGCCGAGCTGACCACCACGGTGCGCCAGAACGCCGACCATGCGCGCGACGCGCGCGAATCGGCCGACGACGCCAGCCGGATCGCCTCGCAGGGCGCCTCGGTGGTGGGCGAGGTGATCGGCACCATGAACGACATCGACCGCAGCTCGCAGCGCGTGGCCGACATCATCGGCACCATCGAGGGCATCGCGTTCCAGACCAACATCCTGGCGTTGAACGCGGCGGTGGAAGCCGCGCGTGCCGGCGAGCAGGGCCGCGGCTTCGCGGTGGTGGCCGGCGAGGTGCGCACGCTCGCGCAGCGCTCGGCCACGGCCGCCAAGGAGATCCGCGACCTGATCGGCGAATCGGTCGAGCGGGTGGCGGTGGGCTCGCGGCTGGTCGGCTCGGCCGGCAACACCATGACCGAGATCCGCAACGCAATCACGCGGGTGAACGACAGCATGGCCGCGATCGCCGCGGCTTCCGACGAGCAGCGCGACGGCATCGAGCAGGTCAGCCGCGCGGTCTCGCAGATGGACCAGGTCTCGCAGCAGAACGCCGCGCTGGTCGAGCAGGCCGCGGCCGCCGCCGCCTCGCTCGAGGAGCAGGCCGACGGCCTGCGTCACGCGGTGCGCACCTTCCGCGTCGCCACGGCCTGAGCCCGCGAGAGCCGGTGGCGGGCAGGGCGGCTGCCCGCGCTCGACGCCACCGGCCGCGACTCGCTTCGGCGCACGCATTCGAGCCCGGACCCGTGCATGCGCCCCGGCCTCAGTCGGCCGGCGCGATCCTGGCCGTCGCGCGCTGCGAGGCCACCACGATCAGCTTCATGGTCGCGCGCGTGGCGCCGACGAACAGCTTGCGCGCCGCGCGCGCGTCGAATGCCTCGAAATCGACCTCGGTGAGGATCACGCAGGGCGCGGCCTGGCCCTTGAAGCGGTAGATCGAGTCGAGCAGCACGTCGCCGTCCTGGTACTCGGGCGTACCGAACAGGTCGTACTTGCCGGTGAAGCGGCGCACCCGATGCGGGCCGAGCTGGTCGAGCGGCGTCAGCACCGAATTCTCGCGGCCGCGATACGAGAGCACCGCGATGTCCTGCTTGCGGAATCCCAGCGAGAGCGCCTGCGTGATGGCGCGCTTGGTGGCGTCGATGCAGGCCTCGCCGGTGGCGTCGCCGTCGTCGTAGGGATTGAAGGCGATCTCCGAGCCGTCGAACGGGCTGCCCGATTTCAGCTCGGCCGCCAGCGGCTCGAATTCCCCCACCAGGTTGCGCAGGTAGGCCAGCACGTCACGCGGGCTGCGGTAGTTGGTCAGCTCGCGCAGCGTCACCCAGCCCTCGAAGGGCACCTCGTCGCGCGTGTAGAGCGCCTGCAGCGGATCCTCCAGCCACCACCACGCGCCGCCGGGGCGCAGCACGCGTTCCAGCGAGGCCGCCCAGGCCGGCTGGAAATCCTGCCCCTCGTCGACGATCAGCACGTCGAAATGCCAGCGCTCGGGCACCGGCGTGGCCTCGAAGCGCTCCGCCAGCCGCGTGAAGGCATCGGGCTCGCTGAAGTCGGGCGTATGGCCCGCGTCGCGCAGCACCGAATCGCAGAACTGGTGGTAGTTGGCGATGATCGCGCCTTCGGGCGCCAGCCGCTTGATCGAATCGGCCAGCGGGCGGTTGAAGCAGACATACAGCACGCGCTTGCCGGCCGTCACGGCATCGCGCATCACGCGCACCGCGAGCTGGGTCTTGCCGGAGCCGGCGGTGGCCACCACCCGCAGCCGGAACGGCGCGAATTCGAGCCGGCGCGCCCAGGTGGCCAGCCCCGCCGAGAGCCGCGTGACCAGCGTGTCGGCCTGGCCGACCAGGGCGCTGGTGTCGGGCGCGAGCGATAGTTCGTCGGCCAGGAAGTGATGGATCTTGGCGGCGCTCGCGAACGGCGTCTCGTCGGCCGGCAGCAGCGTGGCGATCACCGCCGCGAGCTTGTCGCGCCGCGTGGCATCGACGATCCGATCGGGCGGCAGTCCCGCGATGGCCGGGTTGGCCACCGTGTAGTCGGGGCAGTAGAGCAGCGCGTCCACGCCGTATTCGCCGGCGCCGAAGGCGGCCGTCAGGCGCCGGTGCAGGGTCTCCTGCATGCGCGCGAGCTGGATCGCCACGTTGCGCTCGGTCTTCATGTAGACCTTGGCGATCCCCTTGGGCGTTTCGCGCAGGAAGCCGGCCTTCTGCTCGACCAGCAGCACGCGCCCGGAAGGGCTCACCACCACGAAGTCGGCCTCGCCGAACACCGAGAAATTGTGATCGGGACGCGTCCAGTGGACGCCGTGATAGACCGTGTAGGCATCGGGCAGCGCGCTTTCGAGCATCGCGAGCGTGTCGCGTTCGCGCTGCGCGGCGCCGGTGGCGGCCAGGCTTTGCCAGTCGTCGGGAATGATGCGGGCCATGAAGGGACTCGGAGGGGAGGGCGCGGCTATTGTACTCAGGCGCGCGGGCGGGCGGCGGCCGGGCTGCACGCTGGCTGCGGGCAGCCCGCGCGGGCAGGAAATTTCGCGGATCGACGGAATAGTCTCGCGAAATCCGTGTTCGCCTCGGTGACAGGATTGGCTGTCCATCGAGGAGACGAACCATGCGAGCGATACCCCGCCCTTCATCCCGACGCGCGCGCCGCCCGGGCATCCGTGCCGCGCTCGGCGCCGCGCTGCTGCTGGCCGCCGGCGCCGCGGCCGCCGCCGGCGCCCCGGTCCAGGACGAGCGCGCCTTCCTGGCCGAGAACGACACCGCCATGAGCCGCATGATGGACGACATGAGCATCAAGCCGTCCGGCGATGTCGACCGCGATTTCGTCGCGATGATGGTCCCGCATCACCAGGGCGCCATCGACATGGCGCAGGCCGAGCTGCGCTACGGCCACAACGAGCAGTTGCGCCGCATCGCGCAGGAGATCGTGGTCGAGCAGCAGCAGGAGATCGTCGCGATGCGCCTCGCGCTCGGCCAGCCGCTGCCGAGCGCCGCGCCCGCGCCGGACCAGCAGCGGCCGGCGACAGCCTCGTCCGCCTCATCCGCCGCTTCAGTTCCGTCGCAGCCGTCGGCCGCGATGTCGATGCACCACCACTCGTCCATGTCCATGAATAAGGAATCCAAATGAAAAGCTCGCCGCGCTTTCCCTCGCTGTTTGCTTCGCTGCGTCCGTCCCCGCGTCGATCCTTGATGTCGGCCGCCGCGGCCGCGATGCTGGTGCTCGCCTCGCAGGCCGCCTGCGCCGGCCAGGCGCCCGGCGCGCTGGCCGCGCCCGACGTGCCGGTCAGCCATCGCGACCGCGTCTATGCCGCCGAGCAGTTCTCGAACACGGTGTCGGTCACCGATCCGGCCGACAACCACCTGGTGGGCGTGATTCGCCTGGGCGATCCCTCGCCGGGCAACTTCAGCCCGCTCTACCGCGGCCAGCTGCTGGTGCACGGCATGGGCTTCTCGCCCGATCACCACACGCTGGCGGTGGTCTCGATCGGTTCGAACTCGGTCAGCTTCATCGACACCCGGACCAATGCCGTCAAGCACACCACCTATGTCGGCCGCTCGCCGCACGAGGCCTTCTTCACGCCCGACGGCAAGGAGGTGTGGGTGACCGTGCGCGGCGAGAACTACGTGTCGGTGATCGATGCCGAGAGCTTTGAGGAGAAAACCCGCATCACGGTGCCGGCCGGCCCGGGCATGACGATCTTCTCGCCCGACGGCCAATACGGTTATGTGTGCTCGTCCTTCAACCCGGAAACCGAGGTGATCTCGGTGGCCGACCATGCCATCGTCGGCCATGTGCCCCAGGCCAGCCCGTTCTGCCCGAACATCGCGGCCACGCCCGACGGCCGGCAGGTCTGGTTCACGCTGAAGGATGTCGGCAAGACCCAGGTGTTCGACGCGCGCCCGCCCTTCGCCCTGCTCAAGACGCTCGACACCGGCCCGATCACCAACCACGTGAACATCGTGCACAACGCGCGCGGCAGCTTCGCCTACGTGACGGTGGGCGGCCTGAACCAGGTGAAGGTGTTCCGCACCGACGATTTCTCGCAGGTCGCGACGATTCCGGTCGGCAACCTGCCGCACGGCATCTGGCCGTCGGGCGACGGCACGCGCGTGTATGTGGGCCTCGAGAATGCCGATGCGCTGGCGGCGATCGACACGGCGAGCAATCGCGTGATCGCGACGGTGCCGATCGGCCAGGCGCCGCAGGCGGTGGCCTACGTGCCCGACGCGGTGCCCGAGGGCGACGGCCGCGCCAATACGCAGCCGCTCGGCGTCGCGGGCGAGGCCGCGCATCTGGCGCTGGTGCCGGTGGGCGGCACGGCGGCGGCCGGCGCCGCGCCCACCAGCGTGGCCCTGTTCGACCAGGGGCTGCTGCAGGTGCTGCAGGCCTCGGCCACCGGCCTGCAGCCCAGGCATCCCTATGTGCTGGGCCTGGCCGGCGCGCCCGACGGCAGCGGCGCGATCGAGCCGCTCGCCAGCTTCATGACCAACCCGGCCGGCTCGGCGATCGTCAATGCGCTCGGGCAGATCCGGCGCGAGGTGGCGCCCGGCATGGACGCGGCGAACGGCACGCCGGATCGGCGGCGCTACCTGGTGATCGCGCCGCAGGTCGACGGCAAGCCGGGCGCGCCGGTGCAGGTGCAGGCGCTGTAGCGGGGAAGCGGTAGCGGGAGATGAGCAAGGGCGGGGCGGAGGATCGCCCCGCGAGGATGGGCGGCGCCGGCCGCCTGGTGCTGACTGGCTGGTTCCAGCCGGCCAGGGCGGGCCGGCCGCGCGCCTTCGCGCCGTGGCGAATTCAGTGCTGCGACAGGCGCTTGGCCAGGTCGGCGCACATCAGGCTCAGGCGCACCGGCTTTTCGTAGCAGACCACGTCGAAGGTGCGCATCGCGTCGCCGATCTCGGCCTCGCTGGCCTGGCCCGACAGCAGCGCGTCGGTCAGCACGAAGATCGGCGCGCTGGGGTTGTCCGAGGCGCGCACCGAGCGGATCACCGGCGTGGCCGAGCGGCCCTCGAACAACCATTCGGTCAGTACCGCGTCGAAGGCCTGGCTCTGCAGCGCGTCGAGGAAGGCCGGCAGGCGCTCGAAATGCGCGGTCGCGAAACCCTGCTCGTCGAGATAGCGGCACACCAGATCGGCGCTGACGCGATCGCCGTCCACCACCGCCACCAGCATCCGGTCGCTCTCGGCGCGGCGCGGGTAGATCTCGATCTTGTGGACGTCGTAGGCGCTCTGGTAGAGCACGCCGGTGTGGCGCAGCACGCGCCAGCGGCCCTGGTGCTCGTAGGCGACGAACTCGGGGCGCGCGCCCGGCTCGAGCTGCGCGCCGATCCATACCGTGCAGGGAATCTCGCTCACGCCGGCGAACAGCACCGCGTCGTGCGCGCTCGCGCCCACCATGCCGGGGTCGAGCGATTGCGCGCTGAACAGTTGCGCGGCGGGCTCGCCATAGGCTTCGGCGACCTTGCGGATCTGGGAGAGGGTCCAGGGGCTGCTGCCGCGCAGCTTGCGATGCCCTTGGGAGAAACTGAGATCGAGAATCCGGCACAGCTCGGTGGTCTGCTGCCGTTTGCCGATGCCGTTGCGGCTCATCAGCTCGCGCACGCGTTCGGCGACGGCTAGGGAGTCCGTGGTCACTGCTTCGTTGGCCATGCTGCGGGTGCGATCGGGTCGAGAAAGTCGCTTTACGACGTGTGGTTCATGTCGGACGAAGCCGTCTGTACTAGAGCGAGCCGACCGGCCACGCACGCAAACGTTAACTTTACCGCAAATCAGAAATGGCTCCGCCGACATTTACACTGGTGGATGTGAAAGCTGTAACCAAACATTGCGAAAACTCGCGCCGGGCACGGCTTGTGGCTCGGCCGGGCGGGGCTCGCGAAAGCCCGGCGAACGTCCTCGAGTACCCGCCTCCGGCGATGCGCGGCCGATCGTGGGCGGCGGGTTTCAGCCTGGTCGTCGCGGTTCGTCGGTCTTGTCCCTGGCCCGTGGTCGCGCCGCTCCGGCGCGAGACGGCACGCGGCTTCGAGCGCATTCGCGAAAGATCCCGGAGCCGCGGCCGGTAGAATGGCCGGTTCCCTCCTACTCGATCGATTCGCAGCACGCCGCGCATGACCACCACCTATCCGCTCCACGGCGCCTTCTCGCGCCCCGACGACACTTTTCCCGAACAGGCCGACGTGGTGATCGTCGGCGCCGGCATCATGGGCTGCGCGGCCGCCTACTACCTGTCGCGACGCGGGCTCAAGGCGGTGGTGTTCGACAAGTCGCGGGTGGCCGGGCAGCAATCGACGCGCGCCTGGGGCTTCGTGCGCCAGCAGGGCCGCGAAGCGGCCGAGGTGCCGCTGATGATGGCCGGCATGCGGATCTGGGAAGGCCTGGAGCGGGAGCTCGGCACCGATCTCGAATGGCGCCAGGGCGGCTGCCTCTACCTGGCCGACCAGGAGGACGACTGGGCCGCCTACCAGGACTGGCTCGAGGTGGCGCGCCAGCACGGGCTCGACACGCGCACGCTGTCGCGCGACCAGGTCGGCCGGCACGTGAACGGGCTGGCCGCGCCGGTGCTGGGCGGGCTCTACACCGCCAGCGACGGCCAGGCCGAACCGCGCCGGGTGGCGCCCGCCTTCGCGGCGCGCGCGATCGAGGGCGGCGCGCGCTTCTTCGATGGCTGCGGCGTGACGGCGATCGAGACCGCCAACGGCGCGGTGACGGGCGTGCTCACCGAGCGCGGCCGGGTGAGGAGCGCGCGGGTGATCTGCGCGGCCGGCGCGACCAGCTTCCGCCTGCTCGACGGCATCGGCATCCGCCTGCCGCAGCAGACCGTGCGCGGCACCTGCATTCGCACCAACGCGCTGCCGGCCGTCTCGGCCGCCACCATCTGGGGCCACGGGCTCGGCATCCGCCAGCGCGCCGACGCTCACCACGCCCCACACGCCGACCTCCCCGCCCGCCCGCCCCCGCCTGTGACCACGCGCCCGACCTCCGCCAGCGCGCCGACGGCCGGATCCATCTCGCCGGCGACATGACGGTCCATCTCGACTTCCTCTTCGACCTTCTGCGCGGCCTGTCGCTCTCCCTGCCGGAATTCTGGAAGCACCGCGAGAAGTACCGCGTGCGCGTGAACGGCGCGCTGCTGGCCGCCCTGAAGCGACGCCTGGCGGGCGGCCACGACGCGATCGAGCCGCGCGAGCCGCTGCCGCG
>NZ_VWWK01000187.1:0-12967 GCF_011753035.1 Burkholderia sp. Ax-1720
TCGAACGGCCCGACCCTGGCGTTCAAGGACATGGCCATGCAGCTGCTCGGCAACCTGTTCGAGTACACGCTGGCCAAGCACGGCGAGACCCTCAACATCCTCGGCGCGACCTCGGGCGACACCGGCATCGCCGAGCACCTGCAGCAAGCGCTTCACATACTGCGCGGCCAGATCGGGCCGCCCCGCCGCGAGCGCCACGTTCGACAGGAAGCGCAGCGTGTCGGGATCGTCGCCGAGATCGCCCAGGTGCGCCTGCGCGGCGGCCATCGCGCCGCCCATGTCGTTGCCCGACTGCAGCGCCTTGACGCCGGCGATGAAGGCATCGCGCCGCGCCGCCCGGGTGGCGGCGCGCGCCTGCAGCGCGAACCAGGCATCGGCGGCCGCGCGATAGTCCTGGCCGCCGAGCCGGGTGGCCGCCAGCTCGGCGAGCCAGGCCTCGGCATGCGCCGGATCCTGCTGCGCGAGCCGCGCGTAATAGCGGCCGGCCAGCGCGTTGTCGCCGAGCCCGCGCGCCTGGCGCGCCAGGGCGCCGAGCGCCTCCAGGTCCCAGGGGCGGTCCACCGCCTGCGCGAGCAGCGCGTCGAGTTCGCGGATCCGTGCCGCGCGCGCCGGATCGTCGGGCTTGAGCGCGTAGAGCTTGCGCTGCGCGATCGAGATGCGGATCGCCAGCGCGTTCTGGCGCGCCGACGCATCCTGCGCGGCATCGAGCCGGTCGAGCATGCGCGCCACGTCGGCGCTGCGCCCGCCGCGCAGGTAGGCGCGCGTGAGCACCGCCTGCACCTCGGCATTGTTCGGCTCGATGCGCAGCCAGGCCTCCAGGTAGGCGATCGACAGGCTGTCGGTGCCGGCCAGCACGCGCACGTCGAGCTTGCTGCGCGGATAGGCGAGCAGCAGCAGCGCGCCGATCAGCACGCCGAGGACCAGCACCACGGGCAGCGGAAAGAACCGCTGGCGCTCAGATGTCGCAGGCGACGTCAACATGCAGGCTCGAAGGGGTGGAAGCAAGCGGATGGCGGGTGACGCGGCAGGCGCCGGCATTGGCCAGGCGGAACTGCGGCGCGATCAGCGAATGCAGGTCGAAGGAGAAGCCGCGCGCGTTGCGCTCGAAGTTGTCGAGCGAGCCGTTCGCGTCGGCCAGGTACGGGATGCGCGGCGCCTGGGCGGCGTCGATCACGGCGAAGCGCGCCTGGCTGCCGCTCAGGTGCACGTAGGTGCCGCCCGGGCCCGGCGCGTAGCCGGCCACGCCGGTGGCGCCGCGCAGGTCCGGCACCTTGCCGGCCGGCAGGCGCACCGTGCGCAGGCGGCCGGCATCGCGGATCACCCAGGCATCGCCGTCGCGCGCGATGCTCATGTCCAGCGAGTCGAGCACCTTGCGCGCGTAGTCCGACGAGAACACCGGCGTGACCGGCTGCGCCAGCACCGCCTTGAAGATGGTCTCGAGCGCCTTCATCGAGGCCAGCTTGGTGCCCGAGAACATGTGGTAGTAGATGTCCATCGGCTTGAAGCGGATCGGCGCGTCGGTCATCGCGAAGGTTTCCAGCACGCGCGTGAAGCCGTAGAACGGGCCGTGCCAGAGGTCGGTGTAGAGCTCCTCGTTCTGGTTCGGCGCGAACACCTGGTAGTAGCCGTCCTTCATCACGCCCAGCGGCGCGATCGCGGTCCAGCTCGGGTAGCTTTGGGTGATCAGCGTGTCGCCGCCGTTCATGTTCAGCACCCCGGCGCGGTAGGCCGCCTTCAGCACCGGCGCGGGCACCTGGCAGTCGCCGCTCCACAGCACCATCTTCACCGGCTTGGCGGCCGGCGCGATCTCGCGGTCGATATAGGAGATCGAGCCGCCCACCTCGCGGTCGATGCTGAAGCGGTAGCCGGGGATGTCGATCGACAGCCCGCTGGAACTCGCGGTGCCGCCGCCCTCGGCCGGCGCGTCGTCGTCGGACACGCCCAGCCCCGTCACGCGCATCCATTGCAGCGGGTGCGTGTAGGTATGGGTGGCCACCTCGACGTTCGGCAGCTCGAACAGCTTGCGGCCGATCCCGCGCAGATGCGCGGCGAAGGCGCGATACGGGCCATCGTCGCTCACCTCGCCCTCGATCAGCGAAACCGTGGTCGGCATGCCCGAATCGCGCAGCAGCCGGTACAGCTCGTCGCCGGAATACAGCGGCGTGGCCGGGGCGTTGGGCATGGCCGCGGTCGAATACTCGGAGCGCGAAGCGAAACCGTCGCCGTCGATATGCGACATCAGCAGGCGGCGGCCGTTCTCGGTGGTGGTGTCGGGCACCGGCATGTCGGCCGGCAGGCGCAGCGCGGCGCGCAGGAATTCGAGCGGCTGGGTGACCCAGCGCGACTGGTTGACGGCGCCCAGCGAGTAGACGCCGAACGGCCGCATCACGTAACCGCCCCAGGGCGTGAGCGCGGCGCCGTCGATCTCGAAGGCGCCCGAGCGCAGCCGCAGCAGCGAGCGGCTGTGCGCGCCGGCCCGCACCGCCGTGTAGTCGCGCGGATCGGGCATCGGCTTCATCTCGAAGCCCATCAGTCGCGGGTCGTAGTTCTCCACCTCGAGGCGGCCCTTGGCGGGCGCGCCGTCCACCATGGTCAGGTCGAGCTTGCGCGCGAGCTGCACGTCCATCGGCGTGCCGAACGAGGTGAACACGGCGATCGGCATGTGCGCGTCCACCTGCGCCTCGAGCCAGGCGCGATAGGCGGCGCCGCGCGGCACGTCGTTGTTGAGCCAGAGCACGATGCCGGCGTAACGGTCCGACAAGGCCCCGCCCGGCAGTTCCCCGCGCGCGTCCACGTAGTCGACCTGGTAGCCGAGATAGTTGAGCGGCATGGCCAGGTAGCGCACGCCCGGCGAGACGTTCAGGTCGGTGCGCGCGGGCGGGTCCTGCAGCACCAGGATGCGGCGCTTGAGCGGCTCGACCGCGCCCACGCCCATGGTGGCCAGCGCCCCGTCGGTCACATAGGGCACCAGGCCGTCGCCGCGGATCCGTTCGATCGCGTCGCGCGAGCAGGCGCGATCGCCGGGCGCGCAGTAGTCGATCGAGATCACCGGCAGGCCGTATTGGGAGCGGATCGTCCTGGCCTGGCCGAGCAGCCAGTCGCGATCGGGCTGGGACACCGCCACGTAGCGCTGCTGGGCCTGGTTCCAGCCGTGATAGAGCGATTCGAAGGCGACCGCGTAGACCTGCTCGTGCACCTGCGGGAGGATCTCGAAACCGCGGTTGAGAATCAGCTTCGCGGCCGGATAACGCGCGCGGATCGCGCGGATCACGGCGACCAGCCCGGCCTGCTGGCGCGCGCGCGCCTCGTCGGTGGTGGCGGCGAGCTGGTAGGAATCGAGCGTGTCGAGGAAGAAGCCGCGATAGCCCTTCTCCCACAGCGGGCGGATCACGTGATCGACGAAGAAGGCCGGCCAGTCGGGCTGGCCCTGGTCGATCACGCGCGAGGCCCAGGCGGCATTGCTGCCGGCGAACCAGTTCTTCGGGATGCTCGCGTAATAGTCGCGCGAGGGCAGCACCTCGCCGACGCTCGCGTAGGCGAACCAGGTGGTGTGCGGCAGCGGATGCGCGAGCGGATCGAAGCCGCTGTCGGGCTCGACCACCGCCGCGTCGTAGGCGGACAGCAGTTCGACGGGAGGCTGCTTGCCGTAATAGAGCGCGAAGGACGGTTGCGCGGCGGACTTCAGCGGGGCGGCGGTGGGAACGGCGGGAGCGGATGCCGCGGGCGCGTCGGCCTGGGCCGTCGGTGCATCGTCGGCGGCCAGCGCGGCAGGCGCGCTCGCCAGCAACGCGGCCACGCCGAACCAGCGGCGCATGATGCGCGCCATTCGTGCGGCTCGGGCGTATCTCGTATCGGCGGCGTCGTTGCGGGAGTCTGGCTCCCGCTTATCGAACAGGCGGCGTCTCGTCATCGATTTCCAGTGCGTCGATCGGCAAGCGGGCAAACCACAAGGTCATGGCATGGCGCCACCGGACCGCCCTTTTTTTGAATACGGCGATTCTAGCCAAATAACGAATGATGGCAAATCCATTTGCCGAAAAGCGTCACAGTGACGACACAATGTTGTCCAGGACTTGCCGAACGCGATGGATGCTGCGTCATTGCCGAGCAGATCGTCGCCGAATCCGCGAATCCCGGTACGGTGGCGCGTAGCGCCGGTATCGACGCGAATGAAATGATCGGCCGGCGCCATTCAACGATTTCGAATGAATCATTTCATCCGGCATTCGATAAATCATTCATGGCGATCGGTAAAAAATAGCCAAGGAGATATCGCCATCGTGGCGGGCTGACCGATCCTCGCGCGATTCGGGCTGTTCGCCCCGGAAACATCTAGATGACGGGATGGTTGCGCATGCAACCCGCGCGCATCGTCGGCGATAAAGCTGATGAATGACCGGCTCGCGAGCCTCGCCCGAAGCACGATGGTCGAGGGGCGATGAGCAGTTCCCGTGCCCGGGCCGGACTCGAGAACGGGCGGCTGAAGCGCCGCGAAAGACACCGCGCCGGCCCCATGCGAGCGCATGCGGGCCGGCCACGGCGGATGAGGATCGGCCTGGGCGGCTCAGGCCGGGGCGCTGGCCTCGTCGAGCTCGCGCACGTCGGCAGCGCTCAGTTCGAGGCGGATCGCCTCGCCGAGCGCCTTCAGTTGTTCGAGCGAGGTGGCGCTGGCGATCGGCGCGGTGATGCTCGGCCGCGCGATCTGCCAGGCCAGCGCGACCGAGGCGGGCGTCGAGCGATGCCGCCCGGCCACTGCGTCGAGCGCCTCGAGGATCCGCAGGCCGCGCGGGTTCAGGTACTTCTCGACGCGCGAGCCGCGCTGGCTCTTGCCGAAATCGGCCTCGGAACGATACTTGCCGCTCAGGAAGCCGCTGGCCAGCGCGTAGTAGTTGATCACGCCCAGGCCCAGCTCCTTCACCACCGGCTCGAGATCGCTCTCGTACTCGGCGCGATCGTACAGGTTGTACTCGGGCTGGATTACCTGGTAGGCCGGCAGGCCGTCGCGACGGCTGATCTCGGCCGCCTCGCGCAGCCGCGCGCCGCTGTAGTTCGAGGCGCCGATGATGCGCACCTTGCCCGCCTCCACCAGGCTGCGATAGGCGCCCAGGGTCTCCTCCAGCGAGGCCGTGTCGGCCAGGTCGCGATGCGAGAAATAGAGGTCGATGTAATCGGTCTGCAAGCGGCGCAGCGAATCGTCGGCCGCCTTCAGGATGTTCTCGCGCGACAGCCCCGCGCGCGCCTCGAGCAGCCCGACCTTGGTGGCGATCACCACGCTGTCGCGCTTGCCGCTGCGCTTGAGCCACTTGCCGATGATGGTTTCCGAGTCGCCGCCCTGGTTGCCCGGCACCCAGGCCGAGTAGACGTCGGCGGTGTCGATGAAGTTGATGCCGTGGTCCGCGAGCGCGTCGAGCAGCGAAAACGAGGTGGCTTCGTCGGCCGTCCAGCCGAACACGTTGCCGCCGAACGCGATGGGCGAGACCTGGATCTCCGAGTTGCCGAGTGAACGCCTTGCCATCTGCCTGTCCTCCATGGAATCGTTGAAGCCGCCGGGGCCGCGCGAGGCGCGGCAGGCGGCGCGATGAGAGCCGATGCGCCATGCTAGTGCCGCGCATCGGCGCGACCAAGCGATTAAACCTGAAATGGAAATGGGCTGCGCTGGGAAGGCCGGCAGGCGGGCGCGCCGCCGGCAGCCGGCACAAAGGCGCATCGCCGCCTGTCGAGGCGCGGCCGGCCTCGCGGCTATTGCTGCCGCCAGTAGACGCTGCGTCCGTCGCCGGTCGGCACCAGCTTGGTGTGGTTGACGTGGGTGAAGGCCAGCGGCGCGCGCACCCAGTCGTATTCGAGCACGAACTGGCGCGCATGCAGCGTCGCGACCAGGTCGGCCAGGCTGATGCGGGCGGGCGCGTAGCCGCGCAGGATGAAATACTGCATCTGCCAGACCTGGGCCCAGGCCCAGTTGTCGTGCCAGCCGAAGTCGCGCTCCGACCAGACCGAGACATGCGCCTCGGACAGCACGTTGTCCACCGAATTCTGGATCGCCGCCTCGGGCAGCACGATCACGGTGTAGGCCGAGCGATAGGTCAGGAAGTTGAGCAGGTCGAGGCCGGCCGATTTCGGCAGGTGCTCGATGCAGTCGCCGATGATGGTCAGGTCGAACATCTCGTCGACCATGCGCGCCGGGATCTCGGTGGCGCTCATCAGGTGCAGCGGGTCGTAGAGCCGGTCGAGGCCGTATTTCTCGACATAGGACGGCTCGATCTCGACGCCTTCGAGCCGCGCCTCGGGCAGCGCCGCGCGCACCATCTGCCCGTACTTGCCGGCGCCGCAGCCGATATCGAGCACGCGCGAGGGCGCGACCGCGGCGAGCAGCGCGGCCGTGACCGCGTCGAAGGAACCGGCGGAAAACGGCATGGAGGTGTCTCCCTGGAAGATCGATCGGGCCGGGCGGGCCGGCGGCGCTTGGGCGATCAGCATAGCGTTCGGCTGGTCAGCACCGCAAGGGCGGAGCGGCTGGGGTGGTGCTTGCTTGGGGTGGTGCTTGCTGGGGGTGGTGCTTGCTGGGGCCGTACTTGTTTGGGGCCGTGCTTGCTTGGGGCCGTGCTCGTTCGGCGCCATGCCTGGTTCGAGCCGCGATTGGTTCGGGCCACATCCGGTTCGCGCCGGCTCGACTCGCGACCGGCTTGGTTCGTCGTGCCGCCCCGATCCGAGCCCCCTTTCAAGCCCGATGTCGCGTCCCGCGGCGCCCCCCTCGATCGATTCCGCGTTGTTCGATCGGCGATCGATCCCCTACAATGCGCCGACCGACGTTTCCGCCTCCACGCCATGCCCCGCCTGCCCGCGCCCTGCTCCCAGCGCGCCCGTTACCGATGAGCCGCCGCGCCGGCCCGAGCGCCGCGACCACGCGCTACGAGGCGCTCGCGCACGCGCTCGCCGACGAAATCCGCTCGGGCAACGTGGCGGTCGGCGCGCGCCTGCCCTCGCTGCGCCAGATCATCGCCCAGCACGGCGTGAGCCAGTCGACCGTGTTCCGCGCCTACTACCTGCTCGAGGAATGGGGCTTGATCCGGGCCCAGGAGCGCTCGGGCTACTACGTCGCGCCGGGTGCGCGCCTGGCGGCGGCGGCTGCCAGCTCCGCCGCCGCGGCCGGGCCCCAGGCCGGTGCCGGCGACGACGCCCGCGCGCATGCGCCCTCCACCCGCGTCGACATCAGCGAACTGGTGTTCTCGGTGCTGGACGCGGTCAAGCGCCCCGACATCGCCCCGCTCGGCTCGGCCTTCCCCGCCCCGCAACTGTTCCCGCTGCCGCGCCTGGCGAAATCGCTGGCGACGGCCGCGCGCGAGCTGGACCCGTGGAGCACGGTGGTCGACCTGCCGCCCGGCAACGAGGCGCTGCGCCGCCAGATCGCGCTGCGCTACCTGGGCCTGGGCATCGCCCAGCCGCACGACGAGATCGTGGTCACCAACGGCGCGCTGGAGGCGCTGAACCTGTGCCTGATGGCGGTCACGCGGCCGGGCGACGTGGTGGCGGTCGAGGCGCCGGGTTTCTACGCGGCCCTGCAGGCGATCGAGCGGCTCGACCTGCGCGCGGTGGAGATCCCCGTCGATCCCGAACGCGGCCTCGACCTCGACGCGCTGGCCGAGGCGCTGGCGCGCCATCCGATCCGCGCCTGCTGGTTCATGACCAGCTTCCAGAATCCGACCGGCGCGCTGCTGGCCGATGCGCGCAAGCGCGCCCTGGTCGAGCTGCTGGCGCGCCACCAGGTGCCGCTGATCGAGGACGACGTCTATGGCGAGCTGCATTTCGGCTCCCGCGCGCCGCTGCCGGCGCGCGCCTTCGACCGCCATGGCCTGGTGATGCACTGCAGTTCCTTCTCGAAGACGCTGGCGCCGGGCTACCGGATCGGCTGGGCGGCGGCGGGCCGCTACGCGGCGCGCGTGCAGCGCCTCAAGCTGATGACCACCATCTCGGCCAGCATCCCGGTGCAGGCGGGCCTGGCCGACTATCTCGAACACGGCGGCTACGACCGCCATCTGCGCCGGCTGCGCGCGGCGCTGGCCGCCCAGCTGGAGGCGCTGGCGCGCGCCATCGCCCGCTGGCTGCCGCGCGAGGTGCGCTGGACCCGCCCGCAAGGCGGTTACTTCGTGTGGATCGAGCTGCCCGCGGAGATCGACGCGATGGCCCTGCACGCGCGGGCGCTGGCGCGCGGCGTCGGGCTCGCGCCGGGGCCGATCTTCTCGGCCTCGCATGCCTTCGCCAACTGCATCCGCCTGAACTTCGGCCATCCCTGGTCGGACGAGCTGGAGCGCGCGATCCGCACGCTTGGCGAGTTGCTGGCCGATCCGGCCGTGCAACGCCGCGGCTGAACGGGCGCTTGCCGCCGGGGTGGGCACGACGGCGGCATCCATCCCGGAGCCCGCGCCGGGTCCCTTGCCGACGCTTTTCCCTTGCCCGGAATATCGATCCCCGAACTGCTTGGTTGCCAGCGCCGCGCGCGGCTTCGTATAAATCGGGCTTGGTCCCCCCGCAAGGAACGCCCCATGTCCCGCACCGCCCCTCCCGCGCTGTCCACCGGCACCGACTACGAGACGCTGGCCGCGCGCTTCCGGCCGATCTTCGCGCGCATCGCCGAAGGCGCCGTGGCGCGCGACCGCCGGCGCGAGCTGCCGGTCGAGCCGATCCGCTGGCTCAAGCAGGCCGGCTTCGGCGCGATTCGCGTGCCGGCCGAGGCCGGCGGCGCCGGCGCCTCGATCCCGCAACTGTTCCGCCTGCTGATCGAGCTGGGCACCGCCGATTCGAACCTGCCGCAAGCGCTGCGCGGCCATTTCGCCTTCGTCGAGGACTGGCTCAATGCCGAGCCCGGCGAGGCGCGCGACACCTGGCTGGCGCGCTTCGTCGACGGCCAACTGGTCGGCAATGCCTGGAGCGAGATCGGCGAGGCGGCGCTCGGCGAGGCCGGCACCAAGGTGTCGCGACGCGATGGCGAATGGGTGGTCGACGGCGAGAAGTTCTATACGACGGGCAGCCTGTTCGCCGACTGGATCGACGTCTACGCGCAGCGCGCCGACGACCTGAGCCCGGTGATCGCGGCGGTGGCCACGGCCCAGCCCGGCGTGAGCCTGGTCGACGACTGGGACGGTTTCGGCCAGCGCACCACCGGCAGCGGCACCACGCGCTTCCAGGCGGCGCGCGTCGATCCGCACGGGCTGGTCGAGTTCTCGCGGCGCTTCCGCTACCAGACCGCCTTCTACCAGTTGTTCCACCTCGCCACGCTGGCCGGCATCGCGCGCGCGGCCGAGCAGGACGCCGCGCGACTGGTGCGCGAGCGGCGGCGCGTCTACAGCCACGGCAACGGCACGCGCGCCGGCGACGATCCGCAGATCCTGCAGGTGGTCGGCGAGGTGGCGTCCTGGGCCTATGCCGCCGAGGCGATCGCGCTGCGCGCGGCCGAGCCGGCGCAACTCGCCTATGCATTGCACGACGGTTCGGACAGCCCCGGGGAACATGCAGCCAACCTCGCCGCCGAGCTCGAATCGGCCCAGGGGCAGGTGGTGGTGACCGAGCTGGTGCTGCGCGCGACCACCCATCTGTTCAACGCGCTGGGTGCCTCGGCCACGCGCGAGGCGAGCGATCTCGACCGTCACTGGCGCAACGCGCGCACGGTGTCCTCGCACAATCCGGTGGTCTACAAGGCGCGCATCGTGGGCGATCGCTCGGTCAACGGCACCGAGCCGCCCTTCGTCTGGAAGGTGGGAACGCCGGCCGCGGGCGCCGCATCGGCCGCGGCGGATCGCAAGCAGGCGGCCTGAGCCCGGGCAGGCCCCAGACGATCGTCACTCCACCCGCCACCATCGCGGCAGCAGCCGCTGCACCTCGCGGCGCCGGTAGCGATCGTCGATCAAGTGCACCACGCCCTCGTCGTGCTCGGTGCGGATCACGCGGCCGGCCGCCTGCACCACCTTCTGCATGCCGGGGAACAGGTACATGTAGTCGTAGCCGCTGCCGAAGCGCACCTCCAGCGCGCGCCGCATCTGCTCGTTGACCTCGTTGACCCGCGGCAGCCCCAACGTGGCGATGAAGGCGCCGATCAGCTTGTCGCCCACCAAATCGATGCCCTCGGCGAACGCGCCGCCCAGCACCGCGAAACCGATGCCCTGCCCGCCTTCCCGGAAACGCGCCAGGAAGGCGTCGCGCGCGGCCTCGTCCATGCCGCGCTCCTGCATCCAGACCGGTAGCTCGGGATGCCTCTCGCGGATCAGCTCGACGATGCGGCGCAGGTAGTCGAAGCTGCTCAGGAAGCCGAGGTAGTTGCCGGGCCGCTCGGCGTATTGCCTGGCGATCAGCTCGACGATCGGCGCCAGCGAGCGCTCGCGGTCGCGCCAGCGCGTCGACACGTGCCCGGCCACGGTCACCTTGAGCTGCGCGGCGCGGAATGGCCCTTCGACGTCGAGCGCCGGGGTCGCCTCGGGCAGGCCGAGCGTGTCGAGGTAGAAGTGGAACGGCGTCAGCGTGCCCGAGAACAGCACGGTGGCGCGCGCCAGCGCATGGCGCGGCGCGAGGAAATCGGCCGGGATCACGTTGCGCACGCACAGCACCGATTTCGCGCGCCCGCCGCGCGAGCCGCGCTGGCGCGCCGCCTCGCCCTCGACGCGCGTGACGTCGAAGATCGAATGCGTGTCGAACTGCTCGGCCAGGTTGACGAAGTGCATCGCGTCGAAGGCGAACTGCAGCACGTTCGGCTCGATCGACAGCGGCGCATCCGCCATCACCTCGCTGACGCGCCCGATGAAGCGCTGCGCGGCCAGCAGCAGCGCCGAAGGCACCGTGTCCATCACCAGATAGGCGGCTTCCTGCTCGCGGTTGAGCGCGTTCCACTCGCGGTTCAGCTTCTCCAGCGGCGCGGCCAGGGTGGGCGGCGCGTGACGCTTGGCATCGGCCAGCACGAACTGGTCGAGCGTCGCGCTGTACATGCCGCGCGCGCGGTCGAGCAGGTTGTGCGCCTCGTCCACCAGCACGCCGATCCGCCACTGGTTCTGCACCGCCAGCGAGTGCAGCAGCGCGCTGCCGTCGTAGTAGTAGTTGTAGTCGCCGACGATCACGTCGCTCCAGCGCGCCAGCTCCTGCGCCAGGTAATACGGGCAGACCTGGTGCGCCAGCGCCACCTCGCGCACCGTCGCGCGGTCCAGCGTGCGTAGCGCCAGCGCTTGGGCGCGCGCGCCGCCCAGCCGGTCGTAGAAGCCGCGCGCGAGCGGGCAGGATTCGCCGTGGCAGGCGCGGTCCGGATACTCGCAGGACTTCTCGCGCGCCACCAGTTCGAGCGTGCGCAGCGGCAGCGGCGCGGCGGTGGGGGGCGCCCCTGCAGCCGGCTCATCAGGTGGGGCTTCGGGCGATGAGGCTTCAGACGGCAAATCACCTGCGGCTTCGGATGACGCATTCCCAGGCGGTGGAACGGCCGTCGATGCATCCACCGCCGCGCCCTCGTGCGCGGCGCGCAGCAAGGCCAGCGCATCGAGCGCCAGCGCGCGCCCCGGCGTCTTGGCGGTCAGGAACAGCACGCGGTCGAGATAACCGTCGCCGCAGGCGCGCAGCATCGGGAACAGCGTGCCGACGGTCTTGCCGATCCCGGTCGGCGCCTGGGCCAGCAAGGCGCGGCCGTCGCGCGCGGCGCGATAGACGTCGGCCGCCAGCGCGCGCTGGCCGCTGCGGAAGCTGCCATGCGGGAACGGCAGCACGCGCAGCGCCGCGTCGCGCGCCTCGCGATGCGCGGCCTCGCTGGCCGCGAACGCGGCGAAGCGCTCGCACTGCGACTCGAACCAGTCGCGCAGCGAGTCGGCGCTGTGCGTCTCGGTCAATACCGACTCGCGATGCGAATCGACATCGAAATAGACCAGCGCCACGGTCAGGTTCGCGAGGTCGCGCATCTTGCAGAGCAGATGCCCGTAGACGCGCGCCTGCGCCCAGTGCAGCGCGCGATGGTTGGCCGGCATGCGGTTCAGGTCGCCGCGATAGGTCTTGATCTCCTCGAGGCGGTTCAGCGCCGGATCGTAGCCGTCGGCGCGCCCGCGCACCGCCACCTCGCCATGCTCGCCGGCCAGCGCGATCTCGCGCTCGTAACCGTCGTCGCGGCGCGAGGTGACGATGCCGTGGCCGATGATGCCCTCCTGCGACGAGGGCGCCGGCGTGAAGCGCAGGTCGAGATCGCCGCTCTTGGCGGTGAACTCGCACATCGCGCGCACCGCGACGGTGTAGCTCATGCGCCCGGCTCCGCTTCGGCATCCACATCGGCATCCGCCCACTCGACATCGATCACGCGCACCGGCACGCCGTGCGCCACGCAGTAGTCGAGCCAGCGGATCTGGTTGTCCTGGAGGCGGTCGCCGGGGCCCTTCACCTCGATCAGCTCGTAGCGGCGCTCGGCCGGCCAGAAGCGGATCAGGTCCGGCAGCCCCGAGCGGTTGCCGCGCGGGTCGTCGAGCAGGCGTTCGAAGCAGCGGCGCAGATGGCGCGCGTCGATGCAGTCGAGCGCCAGCGCCAGCAGGCCGTCGTCGAGCGCGCCCCAGAACACGAAGGGCGACTGCAGCCCGGCTTTCTCGCGATAGCGGCGCAGGATCGTGTCGCGATAGGCGCCGCTCTCGAGTTCGGCCAGGCAGGCCTCGAAACCGGCCGCGCGGCGCGCGCGGAAATCGGGCGCGTGCAGGTCGGCCGGGCCGCGCTGGAACGGGTGGAAGAAGGCGCCGGGCACGGCCGCGAACACGGCGTCCCAGCACAGCAGCCCGAACAGCGAGTTGATCAGCGTGTTCTCGACGTAATGGACCACCGCGCCGGCGCCGCTCAGGTGCGCGCCGACCGCCGTCTCGACCGAATGCGGGACCTGCGGGATCGCCAGCACCAGGGTCTCGCGCGCGGCCGGCGCCAGCGCGGCGAGGCGCTCGACGGGCCGCCCGGCGCGGCGCAGCAGCCGCGGCAGCAT
>NZ_VWWK01000188.1:0-12898 GCF_011753035.1 Burkholderia sp. Ax-1720
CTGGCCGGCGCCGGCCTGGCGGCGCTCGGCGCGAGCGGCGCGGCGCTCGCGGCCGGCGAGACCACGCTGCGGATCGGCTACCAGAAGTACGGCAATTTCGTGGTGCTGAAGGCGCGCGGCACGCTCGAGAAGCGGCTCGCGCCGCTCGGCGTGACGGTGCGCTGGATCGAATTCCCGGGCGGCCCGCAGTTGCTGGAGGGGCTGGCGGCCGGCGCCGTCGATATCGGTACGGTCGGCGAGACGCCGCCGATCTTCGCGCAGGCCGGCAAGGTGGACTTCGTCTATATCGGCGCCGAGCCGCCCGCGCCGAAAGGCGAGGCGATCGTGGTGCCGCACGATTCGCCGATCCGCTCGGTGGCCGAGCTGCGCGGCAAGAAGGTGGCGCTCAATCGCGGCTCGAACGTCCACTACCTGCTGGTCAAGGCGCTGCAGGAGGCGAAGCTCGACTATCGCGAGATCCAGCCCGTCTACCTGGCGCCGGCCGACGGGCGCGCGGCCTTCGAGCAGCGCGCCATCGACGCCTGGGTGATCTGGGACCCTTACCTGGCCGCGGTCGAGCGCCAGACCGGCGCGCGCACGCTGCGCAACGGCGAGGGCATCGTCAGGAACACGCAGTACTACCTGGCGAGCCGCGCCTTCGCCGGCGCGCATCCCGAGCTGGTGCGCGCGGTGCTGGCCGAGATCGACGCCACCGACGCCTGGGCGCGCGACCACGTGCCCGAGGTGGCCGCCCAGCTCTCGCCGCTGGTCGGGCTCGATGCGCCGACGCTGGAACTCGCGCTGGGGCGGGCCACGTACCACGTCGAGCCGGTCGGCGACGCGACGCTGGCCTACCAGCAGCAGATCGCCGATGCCTTCACGGCGTTGAAGCTGATTCCGGGCAAGCTCGACGTCACGCAGGCGCGCTGGGCGGGGCACTGAAGCGAACCGGGCCGCGCCCTCCCTGGCGAGAGGCGGCCCGGCATGCAACCGCGCCGCCTCAGGCGCTCAAGCTCCCACCGCCACCGCGCGACGCGCCGCGAAATCCCAGCGCAGCGCCTGCCGCGTGTCGACGCGCGCCGGCAGCAGGCCCGCCTTCAGGAAGGTATCGGCGATCTTCTGCTGCTCGTCGAAGTGGGCGGCGGTCACGGCGCGCACCGCGTAGCTGCGCCGCGCGTTGGCGCGCTCGATGGTGGCCGCGTCGAGCCCCCAGATCGGCGCCAGCACGGCCGCGCCCTGGTCCGGATGCGCGCGCAGCCAGTCGCCGGCCTGCACCAGCGCGTCGAACACCGCCTGCAGCACGGCCGGATGCGCGGCCGCGTAGTCGCTGGCCGCGAGGTAGTAGCGCTGGTACGAGGCCAGCCCCGTGCCGTCGGCCAGCACCTTGACCTCGGGGCGACGATCGACCGAGGCCACGTAGGGATCCCAGGTGATCCAGGCGCCGACGCTGCCGCGCTCGAAGGCGGCGCGCCCGTCGGCGGGCGTCAGGTAGTGCACCGAGACGTCGGCGGGCGCCAGGCCCGCCTTGGCCAGCGCGGCGAGCAGCAGGTAATGGCTGCCGGCCGCCTTGGTGGTGGCGATGTCCTTGCCCTTCAGGGCGGCCAGCGTGTCGATGCCGCTGTCGCGCTTGACCAGGATCGCCTGCGCCGAGGGCGAGGGCGCTTCCTGGGCGAGGTAGACGAAGCGGGCCTGCGCGGCCTGGGCGAACACCGGCACGGTATCGGCCACGTCGGCGCTGAAGTCGACGGCGCCGACGTTGAGCGCCTCGGTCAAGGGCAGGCCGCTGGCGAACTCGTGCCATTCGACGCGCGTGTTCAGCGGCGCGAGCGCCTTCTCCAGCGTGCCGCGCGCCTTGAGCAGCGTGATCAGCGTCGAGGATTTCTGGTAGCCGATGCGCAGCACGCCGGGCGCGCCCTGCGCCCGCGCGAGCGGGCCGGCGGCGGCCAGCGTCAGGGCCAGCAGGGAACGGGAGAAGGCGCGGCGCGTGAGTCGGGACATGAAGCGGATTCCTGGAGACGGGAGACGGTAGGCAATCCGCTAACGTACCGGTTTTGCCTGCTGCAGCGAACCGATCATTTCAGCTATCGATCCGAGCGCCAGGACTATCTCGCGCGGCGTTGCGCGGCGCGAGCGCCGGCGCTTCAGATCTCGACCTGGAAGCCCTTCCAGCGATGCATGCGCTCGCGCAGGTCGAACACCTCGCCGTCGGCGGCGAAGGTGCCGTCGCCGCGATGGTGGAGCACGCGACGCTCCTCGCGCGCGTCGTTGACGGCGGCGGCCACCGCGCGCAGCACGAACAGGTCGTGGCGCTCGGCCAGCGTGTCGTCCTCGATCACGCATTCGATGTTGTAGAGGCAGTCGGCCAGGCGCGGCGGCGCCACCTGCTTCGAGGGCGCGGTGGCCAGGCCGAAGCGCTCGAACTTGTCGAGCTCGGCGCCGCTGCAGTTGCCGATCTCCACCAGGGTGGCGGCCCAGTCGGCGCCCGGCACCGCCAGCACGCATTCGCCGGTTTCGCGCAGCGCCGCGTGGCTGTGGTCCCAGGGGCCGATGATCGCGCCCACCAGCGGCGGCGAGTGGCGCATCACCATGTGGAAACCCATCGTCATCACGTTCGCGCGCCGGCCGTCGTGGGTGACCACCAGCACCACCGGGCCGGATTCGAGCAGGCGATAGGTCTTCGAGGGATCGATGTCGCGCAGGGCGGGTTTTCGCATGGAAGTCTCCGAAAACGAGGGGCGCCGCGCGGCTGGCGCGCGGCGTGTCGCGGGATGCCGCCTCAGCGTGCCGCGCGCAGCCGTCCGGCGTCCTGCAGCGGCGTGAGCCCGAACTGCCGCTTGTACTCGCGATGGAACTGCGAGAGGTTGTCGTAGCCGACCGAGGCGGCCACCACGCCGAGATCGCGCGAGCGGCGCAGCAGCAGGCTGCGTGCCTCGTAGAGCCGCAGCCGCTTCTGGTATTGCAGCGGGCTCATGGCGGTGGCTTCCTTGAAGTGGTGATGCAGCGAGGACACGCTCATGTTGGCATGGCGCGCGAGATCGTCGATGCGCATCGGCTCGGCGAAATGCGCCTGGATCCACTCCACCGCGCGCGTGATGCGCGAGGCGCGGCTGTCGGCCACCAGCAACTGGCGCAGCCGGCCGCCCTGCGGGCTCGTCAGCAGCCGGTAGAGGATCTCGCGCTCGATCATCGGCGCCAGCACCTCGATGTCGCGCGGCGTGTCGAGCAGGGCCGCCAGGCGCAGCGCCGCGTCCACCAGCTCCAGCGACAGCGCGCCCACCGAGATGCCGATTCCCGCCGGCGCCTCGTCGGGCGGCGGCAGCTCGCGCGAGGCCAGCAGCTCGGCGGCCTGTTTCAGGTCCAGCTCGAGCATGAAGCAGAGATAGGGCGCCGCCGCGCTGGCCGTGGTCACGCGGCCCGTGATCGGGATGTCGATCGCGGTGACCACGGCGCGTTCGCTGTCGTAGTCGTAGCGCGTGTCGCCGGCGGTGATGGTTTTCGCGCCCTGCAGCGCGAAGATCAGCGCGACCTTGCTGAAGCCGTATTCGTCGGCGGTCGGCGCGGAGTAGCGGTGGAAGCTCAGGGACGGCAGCGCCGTCGGGTGGCGGCCGTCGATCGGCGTGAAGCGGCTGGCGATGGCGCGCAGCCGCGCCATCAGGGCGGCGCGCGAGGCGGCGGGGTCGAAGGCGGGGGGCGGCGCGGCGTCCATATCGTCGGCGGTTCGGAGCGAGGGCAGGGGCTTGCGGCGATTATCGCGCCGGCGCGTGGATCGGCAAATGGGGCGCGACGCGGATCCGGAGAATCGTGCACTGATCGCGGAGCATCGTGGAGTTGGGGGCGATCGGGGCCGGGTCGGGAGGGCGCTTGGTGGCTGCGGTCGTGGTCAGGGCTCGTGAGGCTTGTTGGCTTTGTTGGGGGCACTGGCTGCGTCGGCTGCGTCGGCTGAATCGGCGACATCGGCGACATCGGCGACATCGGCGACATCGGCGACATCGGCGACATCGGCAACATCGGCAACATCGGCAACATCGGCAGCGCCGCCCGCCGCCCGGCACCTACCGGCGATGGTACATTGGAGCGTTCGCGACTTCGCCGCCACGGCCGGCTCCAGCATGACAGCTTCGATCCTTCCGCCGGGCGGCTGCGCCGGCGAGGCGGCCCCGGCCATCGCGCGCAAGACCGAGGTGCGCATCTGGCAGGCGCCCGAGCTGGCCGCCGAACTGCTGCGCGGCGATTTCCACGACTTCTCCTACGACGTCCACACCCACGACACGGCCTGTTTCGCCCTGATCACCTCGGGCGCGATCCGCATCCGCATGCGCGGCAGCGAGTTCGTGGCCCGCCAGGGCGACCTCTACGCGATCGACGCCGACGAGCCGCACGCGGGTGGCCCCGTCGATCCGGGCGGCTGGCGCCAGCGCACCGTCTATGTGCGCACCGAGCACCTGCGCTCGCTGCTGTCCGATGGCGAGGCGCGCGGCGGCGCGGCGATCCGCGGGCCGATCATCGGCGATGCGCGGCTCAACGCGCTGTTCTATCGGGTCCACCAGGAATCGGAGTCGCAGGGCGACGCGCTGCGGCGCGAGGAGCGTTACCTGCGCTTCGTCGCGCGGCTGTTCGAGCGGCATGTGCATGAATCGCCGTCGCTGGCGGCACCGGGCGCCGAGCCGCGCGCGGTGCGTCTCGCGCGCGAATTCCTCGACGCGCGCCTGGACCAGCAGGTCCATCTCGAGGAGATCGCCGGCGCGGCCGGCTTGCCGGTGTTTCGCCTGTTCCGCGCCTTCGAGCGCCATCTCGGCATGACGCCGCATGCCTATCAGCGCCAGGCGCGGGTGCGCGCGGCGATCGCGCTGATCCGGCTCGGGCGGCCGCTCGGCGAGGTGGCCGCGGCCAGCGGCTTCGCCGACCAGGCGCACCTGACGCGCTCGTTCCGCCGCATGATGGGCGTCACGCCGGGCGTGTTCCGCGACGCCACGCGCGCTCGGGCGCCGCGCGCCTGAGGCGCGGCGGCGCCGGTCGCTGTCGATTCAAGGTCCGGCGCGATTCCCGATCCGGCGCCCGAGCCACCATCATGCGGTTTCAGCCTGTCTCACTTCAACAAGCCGAGATTCGAGACGATCTTGCCGATCGCCTTGCGCGGGCCCACCAGCGCCACGCCGAGATAGGCGAGCTCGGCGGTGGTCACCTGCGCGACCGCGTCGCGAAACGCCGAGTAGTCGGTGGTCTGCTGGCCCTGCACCGGGAAGTCGACCACCTCGCAGCCGGCCGCCACCGCCTTGTCGCGGATCGACGGCAACCGGGCCGCCTCGGCCGAGAGCACGGCGATGCCGATCGGGATCAGGCCCGGATGCGAGACGCCGTCGGCGTCGACCAGCGGCGGCCCGACCAGGGCCGGCTGGCGCTGGCCGAGGGTCAGCGCCAGCACGGCCGCGGCATTGGCGGCGCGCCCGGGCGGCAACTGGTTGTCGACCACGATCACGCAGCGTTCGGCGACCGGCGCCGCGCTGTGTTCGGGAATCACGGGGTTCATGCGGAAATCCTCCTGGAAAGCGATGAGGACCGCATTATTCGATCGCGCGCGGCGGGTGTCTTGAACGCTATTGCAGGCGGGGAGGGGGAATGAGGGGACGTGGGATGATTCCCGATCCATGGCTGTGACAGATCCGCCGGGCGGCCCTGCTGTTCCAGACGGCACGGTAAAGTATTTTCTTCGCAAGGAGGATGACCAAATGAGTGAAACGCGATACAGCTACGGCGCCCGGCAGAATTTATCGCCCGCCGAGGTCTTTGTCCTGGTCGCGCTCGACGAGACGCGCAGGCAACTCGGTCTGGATGATCTTGCAGCTGCGTCCGCGGTGTTGCTCGGCCAGGCCGACGTCCCGGTCCCGGGCAAATTCGTCGGCGCGACCGAGGGCACATCGGTCGCCTCGCTCGCCGCGCGCAAGCTGTTCCCCCAGAAGCTGTCGTTTCGCCTGCCGATGATTACCGGCATCGGATTGTCCGGCGTTCGGGTTGTTTTCACGCGCCGGCTGGGTGCGTGGGTCGGCCGGACGATTCCGGTGGTGGGCGAGGTGTTCCTGGCTCGCGATGCATACCTGATCATGCGAAACACCGTGCGGACCTACAATCGAATCGTGAAGCCCGAGGATCGGGTGCTCTGAGCCATGAAAGACGAAATCTGGGAACGTTTGGAAGCCTTCACCCGCGAGGAACTCGGCCGACCGTTGTTCGGTGGCCGGCTCGACCTGCGGCCCGAGTCGCGGCTCGAACAGGATCTCGGCGTGACCGGCTCGGATGCGGTCGAGTTCATCGACAGTTGGGCGGAGGCATTCAAGGTGGACGCGCGCGCGTTCCCGTATCGGCGCTATTTCAGGCCTGAAGGCCAGGAACTCCTGTCCTCCTTCCTCGGACTGTTCGTGAAGCCGTTCCGGCGGCCGGAGCCGCAACCCTTGACCCTGGGGATGCTGGCCGAGGCGATACGTCGTGGGAAATGGGATACCGAGGCGATCGAGGTCGCAACCGGCGAGGCCCCATAGACGGCTACGATGATGTGGATGTTCGACCGGCCCCGGCAGGGGATACCCAGCCGGGGCCGGTTTGTCTCGAGGAATGGTTTGCATGGGTGGAGTTGGCCGCATGATTCATCGCGCGCGGCTTCGGCCGGCCCGTATCAACATCGCCGCACTCCCGGCCTCGTCAGGCCACCCACAGCTGCCACAGCAAGGCCACATTGAGCGCGAGGATCAGCGCCGTGCTGGCCCAGGTCGCGGCGAGCACCCAGCCGCGGATGCGCCAGCGCCCCATCAGCGCCGGGCTGGCGGCGAACAGCACCAGCGGAATCACCGCCAGCGGCAGTTGCAGGCTCAGCACCACCTGGCTGGCCACCAGCAACTGCGCCGAACCGTGGTCGCCGAACGCGATCACCGCCACCAGCGCCGGGCCGATCGCCAGCGCGCGCGTGAGCAGGGCGCGCCGGGTCGGCCCGATGCGCAGTTTCAGGAAGCCCTCCATCACGATCTGCCCGGCGAGCGTGCCGGTCACCGTCGAATTGAGCCCGCAGGCCAGCAGCGCCGCGGCGAACAGCAGGCTGGCCCAGTCGGTGCCGACCAGCGGCGCGAGCAGGCGATGCGCGTCGGCCAGGTCGTCCACGTCGGTATGGCCGCTGGCATGGAACACCGCGGCGGCCACGATCAGCAGCGCCGCGTTGACCAGGAAGGCGAAACCGAGCGAGCCGAAGGTGTCGTAGCTGACGCCGCGCATGGTGTCGGCGATCGCCGCGTCGCGGTCCT
This sequence comes from Burkholderia sp. Ax-1720, assembly GCF_011753035.1. Taxonomy (NCBI): domain Bacteria; kingdom Pseudomonadati; phylum Pseudomonadota; class Betaproteobacteria; order Burkholderiales; family Burkholderiaceae; genus Burkholderia; species Burkholderia sp. Ax-1720. The sequence continues at coordinate 7,266 of NZ_VWWK01000188.1, forward strand.
CGCCGGCCGGCACGTGGCGCTTGACCAGGGCCGAGTGCAGGTAGAGGTTGTGCGGCATCACGGTGGCGCCGACGATGCCGGCCGCCAGCCAGACCATGCCGGCGTTGCGCACCAGCTCGGTGGACGGCACGAAGCCGCCCAGCACGCCGAGCCAGTCGGGCCTCGCCAGCGCGAGCTCGGCCACGAAGCTCAGCGCGACGAACAGGATCAGCGCGGCCACGCAGATTTCCAGCGTGCGATGGCCGCGCCGCTGCAGCGCCAGCATCGCGAAGGTGCCCACCGCCGAGAGCAGCACGCCGGTCAGCAGCGGCACGTGCAGCAGCAATTGCAGCGCCACCGCGCAGCCCACCACCTCGGCGACGTCGCAGGCGATGATGGCCGCCTCGGTGGCCAGCCACAGCAGCACCGTGGCGCGCCGCGACAGCCGCTCGCGGCACAGCTCGGCCAGGTCGCGCCCGGTCACCACGCCCACGCGCGCCGTCACCCATTGCAGCAGCATCGCGATCAGGCTGGCCAGCGCGACCACGCTCAGCAGCCGGTAGCCGAACTGCGCGCCGCCGGCCAGCGCCGTGGCCCAGTTGCCGGGATCCATGTAGCCGACCGCCACCAGCGCGCCGGCACCGGCGAAACGGGTCCAGGGCGTGGGCGGGCGGAACTGGCCGGCTGGCGAGGGAAGGGAGGGGATCATCGGATCGGGCATCGGTCGCGGTCCTGCTGCTGAGCAAAGGATAGGCGGGAAAGGCGATTCACATCGGACATGTCAGACTCACATTCACGAATGATAATTATTCTCATTCGTGTTTGGCAATTGAAAATGGCGATAAAACCCATAGCGGGCTGTCCTGGAAAACGGGGGCGGGTCGCTCGGGCCCGTGGCAAGGGCAGCGAGCCGCCGCACGCGGGAAACGGCCGGGGCAGCCGGCCGATGTAGCGCCGAAGCCATGCCGAACCGGCCACGCAAGGCGCGAGCCCGCTCGCGAAGCGCCGTGGTGCCGGCCGCAAGCCGCGCGGGGCGCGGCATACGCGGCGCCCGAGGGCGTGATAAGGTCCCGGTTTCGCCGGCCCGCCGGCCCCGAGTCAAGCGGAAACCGTCGATACGATGCGCATTTTTTCCCTGTCCGATATCCACGTCGATTTCGAAGGCAATGCCGAATGGGTGGCGTCGCTGTCGCGCAGCGAGTACCAGCGCGACGTGCTGATCCTGGCCGGCGACGTATCCGATTCGCTGGAGCGGCTGGAGCGCTGCCTGAGTACCTTCGCGAGTTGCTTCCGGCGCGTGTTCTTCGTGCCGGGCAACCACGAGCTTTGGGTGATGCGCGACCCGCCGGGCACCACTTCGCTCGACAAGTTCGAGCAGGTGCGGCGGGTGGCCGAGGCGAGCGGCGCGACGCTGCGCGCCGAGCTGGTGGACGGCGTGGCGATCGTGCCGCTGCTGGGCTGGTACGACGAATCCTTCGGCGTGCCCGGCCAGGAGCTGCGCGATGCCTGGATGGACTTCCATGCCTGCCGCTGGCCGCAGGGCTGGACCAGCCGGCATGTCGCCGAGTATTTCACCGGCCTCAATGTGCTCGACGACCTGCCGCGCGGCCGGCCGACCATCAGCTTCTCGCATTTCCTGCCGCGCATCGACGTGATGCCGGCCTATATCCCCGCCTCGCGACGCATGCTCTATCCGGTGCTCGGCAGCAGCCTGATCGAGGCGCAGGTGCGCCGGATCCGTCCCGACCTGCATCTCTACGGGCATAGCCACGTCAACCGCGAGGTGGTGCTCGACGGCATCCGCTACCTCAACAACGCGTTCGGCTACCCGCACGAGGAGCGCATCACCAAGAAGGCGCTGCACTGCGTCTACCAGGCCGACTGAAGCCGCTCCGAGCTGCTTCGGGCCACCTGCGACAGGTTCGACGGGACGGTTCCGAAAAATAATCGTGTAACCGTCAAAATATCACTTGAAAAGTTACATCGCATCGCTAGAATGAGCGCTGTCGATGGCGCACGGCATGCGCGCGGAGCGATCCGCGGCACCCATGGCGCAATCGAGCAGGACGGCCGCAAGCGCCGGGCACGCATCGCATTCGTCAGGATTGCGAAGCGAAGATTCGTGCCCGGCGCCGCGCGACCCGTCCCGCATCCATCAAACCGAGAGACGGACGGAGGACAGCGAGATGAACGGCAACAACACGGAGCAGGCAGGCAAGGCGGCGCGGGTGGCGATCGTGACGGGGGCGAGCCGCGGCATCGGCCGCGCCACGGCGCTTCGTCTCGCCCGCGATTTCGATGCGCTGGTGCTGGTCGCGCGCAGCGGCGAGCTGCTCGAGGGCACCGCCGAGGCGGTGCGCGCGGCGGGCAGCCAGGCGCTCGCGCTCGACCTGGACCTGCGCGAGCCCGACGCGGCGGCGCAGGCGGTGGCGCGCACCTTGGCGGCCTTCGGGCGCATCGACGCGCTGCTCAATATCGCCGGCGCGGTGCCGCAGATCGACGTGCTCGAGATGACCGACGCGCAATGGGACGACGGTTTCGCGCTGAAGCTGCACGGCGCGCGGCGTCTCACGGTGCATGCCTGGGAGGCGCTGAAGGCGAGCGGCGGCTCGGTGATCTTCACCTCCGGCAACTCGGCGCAGGCGCCGAAATCGGCCTTCGCGGCGGTGGCTACCGTCAACGCGGCGATCGTCGCGCTTGCCAAGGCCTTCGCCGAGCGCGGCGTGGGCGACGGCGTGCAGGTCAATAGCGTGCTGCCGGGGCCGGTGATGACCGACCGGCGCCGTTCCTACCTGGAGAAATACGCGCCCGCGCATGGCATGAGCGTGGAGCAGGCGATCGAGCAGTTTCCGCAGCAGGCCGGCATCACGCGCTACGGCACGCCCGAGGACATCGCCGAGCTGTTCGCCTTCGTGCTGTCGCCGGCCGGGCGCTGGATGGTGGGCTCGACGCTGCGCATGGACGGCGGCGAGATCAAGGCCGTCTGAGGCGATCGAGGCCGCTGGCCGTCGCGACGGCCCCGCGGCGCGCATAGCTGCTATGCGCGCCGCTTCATGGCTCGCCGCGCATTCGCCGTCGATACTGTCGCGGCGGCCCGGCGGGCATGGCGAGACGGCGCCGGACGAACCACCGAACACGACAGACAACCAACCCAAAGTGACCCCCATGCGTGGCGACAGACAGACGACGGAACAGATGGCGGGGCGCGGCGGCGCCGGCTCCGCGCAGGAAGCGAGGACCGCGGCGGCGCTCGCCCGGGCAGGTGCGGCAAGCGCGCCGGCCGCACCCGCGAAACCGGGCCTGGCCGGCGAGTGGACGCTGATCGTCGCGATCGTGCTGGTGGCGATCAACCTGCGGCCCGGCATCGTGTCGATGGGGCCGCTGCTGCCGCAGATCCAGCAGACCTTCGCGATCTCGCATGCCACCGCCTCGCTGATGACGGCGATCCCCGACCTGCTGATGGGCCTGCTCGCGCTGCCCACGCCGTGGCTGGCGCGCCGCTTCGGCCGCAACGCGGTGCTGATGGGCGCGTTGCTGCTGCTCTCGCTGGCGACCGTGGCGCGCGCCTTCGCGCCGAACACCTTCGGCCTGCTGGCGGCTACGGTCGGCGTGGGCGCCGGCATCGCGATCGCCGGCGCGCTGTTCGGCGGCCTGATCAAGGCGAAATTCCCCAGCCGCGTGGCACTGCTGATGGGTATCTATGCCACCGCGCTGTCGTTCGGCAGCACGCTCGCGGCGGCCGCCACCGGCTTCGTGGCCAGCCACTCGGCGTTCGGCTGGCGTCTCGGCGCGGGCGTGTGGGGCGTGCTCGGCATCGTGGCGATCCTCGGCGCGCGCATGGTGGCGCGCTCCGATGCGGGCGCCGCGCCTGCCGCCACGGCACCTGCACGCGCCGCGATCCGGCTGCCGTTGCGCGATCCCAAGGCCTGGCTGGTGGCCCTCTATTTCGCCTGCGACAACCTGCTGTTCTACGCGCTGCTGTCCTGGCTGCCGCCTTCGTATCACGAGCACGGCCTGTCGCCCGAGCGCGCCGGGCTGGTGCTGGCCACCTTCATGGCGGTGTTCACGGTCGCCAACCCGGTGATTGGCTCGCTGAGCCGCCATCACGACCGGCGCGGCTGGCTGCTGCTGTGCGCGGCGCTGGCGGTGGCCGGGCTGGCCGGCATCGCCTGGGCGCCGATGCAGCTCACCACGCTGTGGGTGGCCCTGTCCGCCTGCGGGCTGGCCGGCGGCTTCACGCTGGGCATGACGCTGCCGCTCGACAACACGCATAGCGCCGAGGAAGCGAACACCTGGAACGCCTTCTCGCTGCTGGTCGGCTACCTGATCGCCGCCTGCGGCCCGTTCGCGGTCGGCCTGCTGCGCGACCTGACCGGCAGCTTCGACGTGCCGATGGCCTGCCTGGTCGGCGTGGGCCTGGCCATGGCGCTGCTCTCGCCGTTCCTGAAGCCGCGCGAGTTGCGCGCCGGCGCCTCGCACTGAAGCCAGGCGATCGCGCGGCGCCGGTCGCCCGCCGCGCGAAACCGTTGCATCCGCAACCACTTCCGCGCATCCCGCTCATTGCCGCGCGTGCCGGCCGATAGCCCCGTTTCCCGCCCGTTCGGGCATCCCTGTCGATTGCCTCCAGACCTGCAATAATCCGAGCGCGTTCGGCGCGCCGGTGCCGGCGCGCGCGCCGCTACCGATCCGGTTTTCGTGTCAGGCAGGGTTCATGAAGGGCAATATCGACCATCCGCTGCGGCTGTTCCTCGAGATCGCGAACCGCGGGTCGCTGTCGGCCGCGGCCGAGGCGCTGTCGCTTTCGCAATCGGGATTGAGCCGGCAACTGGCCGCGCTCGAGCGCCATGTCGGGCAGCCGCTGTTCGTGCGGCACGGCCGCGGCGTCGAGCCGACCGACGCGGGGCGCCGCCTGCTCGAAGCCGCGCGGCCGGCCTACCAGGCGATCGACGATGCGGTGATGCAGTTGCGCGAGCGCCACGGGCTGACCGCCGGCAACCTCAATGTCGCCACCGTGCACACGCTCGGCCACGACTTCGTCTCGGAGATCGTCGCGCGCTTCATGCGGCAGCGTCCCGACGCCAGCGTCTCGCTGCTGGAGCGCAGCTCGCCGGGCGTGGCGGAAATGGTGGAGGGCGGCGGCGCCGAGATCGGTTTCGTCTACGACGCGGCGGTGGCCTCCGACCTGCTCGAGATCACGCCGCTGTTCGACGAGGAGATGGGTTTCGTGGTGCACCAGAGCTCGCGCTTTGCCTCGCTGGCGGCCATCACGCTCGACGCGCACACGCCGCCGCTGATCGTGTTCCCGCCCAGCTACGCGCTGCGCCGCATGCTGCACGGTCGCGCCTTCGATGCCAAGGTGGCCGCCGAGGTCGACTCGATGGACGCGATGCTGAAGCTGGTCTCGCTGACCAACGGCCAGTGCATCCTGCCGATGCGGATCCCGTCGCGCCTGCTCGGCGAATACGGGCTGACGCGAATTCCGATCGCCGCGCCGGTGATGCGCCGGCGCATCGTCGCGGTGACGCGGCGCGAGCGGCCGCTGTCGGCGCTGGCCGCGCTGCTGCTGGCGATCGCGCGCGAGCTGGCGGCCGCGGCCTGAGCGAGCCGGCTTGAGCGCGTCCACTCAAGCTCACCGGCTCAAGTGCGTCGGCTCA
>NZ_VWWK01000189.1:0-12830 GCF_011753035.1 Burkholderia sp. Ax-1720
GCCGAACCAGCCGCGCGCGGCGGCCGGCCCGGCCCGGCCCGGCGCGATCAGGCGAGGCAGGCGTCGAGGCCGTCGGTGATCAGGTCCTGCGGCAGGTCGATGCCGATGAAGACCATCTTGTTGGTCTTCTTCTCGATCGGCATCCACTTGCCGGCCAGGTCGCTGCCCATCATCTGGTGCACGCCCTGGAACACCACCTTGCGGTCCACGCCCTTCATGTAGAGCACGCCCTTGTAGCGCAGCAGGCGCTCGCCGTAGATCTGCAGGATGCCGCCGAGGAAGTCCTCGAGCTTGGTCGGATCGAAGGGGCGGTCGTTGCGATAGACGAAGGACTTGATCTTGTCGTCGTGGTGGGCGTGGTGATGGCCGTGACCATGCTCGTGGTCGTGCTCGCAATGGCCGTGGTCGTGATCGCAGTGCGCATGGTCGCCGTGGTCATGACCGTGTCCATGGCCGTGGTCGTGACCGTGATGCGCGTGGTCATGCTCGTCCTCGACCAGGAAATCCGGATCGATCTCGAGCTTGGCGTTCAGGTTGAAGCCGCGCAGGTCGAAGATTTCCTTGATGTCGGCCTGGCCGAAGTCGACCTGGCGGATCGCCGCCTTCGGGTTCATGTGCATCAGGCGGTGCTTGAGCGAGGCCAGCGCCGCCTCGTTGACCAGGTCGGCCTTGGTGATGAACAGGCGGTCGGCGAAACCGACCTGGCGCTGCACCACCTCGTGCTCGTCGAGCTGGGCGTTGGCGTGCTTGGCGTCGACCAGGGTGATGATCGCGTCGAGCAGGAAATCGTCGGCGATCTGGCTGTCGATGAAGAAGGTCTGCGCCACCGGGCCCGGGTTCGCCAGGCCGGTGGTCTCGATCACCACGCGGTCGAAATCGAGCTTGCCCTCGCGCTTGCGCGCGGCCAGGTCCTCTAGCGCGCGGGCCAGGTCGCCGCGGATCGTGCAGCAGATGCAGCCGTTGCTCATCTGGATGATCTGCTCGTTGCTGTCCTGCACGAGGATCTCGTTGTCGATGTTCTCTTCGCCGAACTCGTTCTCGATCACGGCGATCTTCATGCCGTGCTGTTCGTTCAGGATGCGCTTGAGCAGGGTGGTCTTGCCGCTGCCGAGGAAGCCGGTGAGGATGGTGACTGGGGTGGCCATGTCGATCGCCTTGGTTCGTGAAACGGGGTCAAAACTGCCGGAATCTGGGTGCCGCGCCGGCCTGCCGGCGCGCACGCGGAACCACCTATTGAAACATAGTTGTCAAGCGCCCGCGCCCCGGCCGTTCGGCCGGGGCGCGTCGCGGCAATCCCAGATCGGGGCGCTCAGGCGATTTGCAACAGCAGGCCCTTCAGGTATTCGCCTTCCGGGAAGGCCGTCAGCAGCGGGTGGTCGACGCCCGCGCCGAGCCGCTTGAGGATCCGCGCGTCGACGCGCGCGTCGGCCGCCGCGCCGGCCACGATCTTCTGGAACAGGTCCATGTCGATCGCGCCCGAGCACGAATAGGTAAACAGCAGGCCGCCCGGGCGCAGCAGGCGGAAGCCGCTCAGGTTGATGTCCTTGTAGGCGCGCGCGGCGCGATCGACGTGCTCGCGGGCCGGCGCGAACTTGGGCGGATCGAGCACCACCAGGTCGAAGCGCTCGCCCTCGTCGGCCAGGCGCCGCAGGGTCTTGAACGCATCGGCGTCGAGCCAGCTGGCGCGGGCCGGGTCCAGGCCGTTGGCGGCCACGTTGCGTTGCGCGAGCGCCAGCGCGTCGCCCGAGGAGTCGATCGACACCACGCGGCGGGCGCCGCCGGCCAGCGCGGCCAGCGAGAAGCCGCCGGTGTAGCAGAAGCAGTTCAGCACTTCGCGCTCGCGCGCGAGCTGGCCGACCAGGGCGCGATTGTCGCGCTGGTCGACGTAGAAGCCGGTCTTGTGGCCGTTGGGCACGTCGACGTGGTAGCGCACGCCGTTCTCCCGCGCGATCAGCGTCGGCGGCGGCGCATCGCCGGCCAGCACGCCGGTGACCTGCTCCAGGCCTTCCTTCTGGCGGATCGACACGTCCGAGCGCTCGTAGACGTTCGGGCAGCCGGTGGCCGCCGCGAGTGCCGCGACGATCGCCTCCTTCCAGGCCTCCACGCCGGCCGCCATGAACTGGCAGACCAGCTGGCCGCGGCGCTCGGCCGAGGGCGGCGTGGCCGCGGGCGACTGGCCGACGGGCAGCTCGGCCGGCAGGCCGTCGGCCACGTAGTAGTCGACGATCAGGCCCGGCAGGCCGTCGGCCTCGCCGAACACCAGCCGCACCGCCTCGGTGTCGCTCACCATCGCCTGGCGATGGGCCACGGCGCGCTGCACGCGGCGCTTGAAGAAGGCGTGGTCGATCGGCTCGGCCTCGTCGAAGCTCCAGACACGCACGCGGATCTGCGATTCCGGGCTGAACGCGCCGCGCGCCAGGAAGCGGCCGTCGTGCGAGCGCACCAGCACGGTGGCGCCGGCGGCGGGCTTGCCGTCGACGCGCTCGATCGCGTTGGCATAGACCCAGGGATGGCGGCGCAGCAGGGATTTGTCTTTCGACGGCTTGAGCGTAACGGTATGCATGTCGGTATCGAATCGGGCCGCGTGGGGCACGCGGCGGGGCAAGGAGGGCGCGGCGCGCGTCAGTCGCGCTTTTTCGCGCGCGGATGCGCGCTGTCGTAGATGCGCGCGAGATGCTGGAAGTCGAGCGAGGTATAGACCTGGGTGGCCGAGATGCTGGCGTGGCCGAGCAGCTCCTGCACCGCACGCAGGTCGCCGCTCGACTGCAGCACGTGGGTGGCGAACGAGTGGCGCAGCACGTGCGGATGGACGTTGGCGGGGATGCCGGCCACCAGGGCGGCGCGCTTGACGCGCTCGCGCACCACGCCGGGCGACATGCGCTTGCCGCGCGCCGAGAGGAACAGCGGATGCGGATCGTCGCGCACCCAGCCCGCGCGTACCGCGAGCCAGGCGTCGAGCGCCTCGAGCGCCTTGCGCCCGACCGGCACCTTGCGTTCCTTGCCGCCCTTGCCGAGCACGCTGACCTCGGCCTGCTCGCGGTCCAGCCAGCTCGCCGAGCGGTAGCCGTCGGCCTGCGTGTAGTGCACGTCGAGGCCGACCAGCTCGGCCAGGCGCAAGCCGGAGGAATAGAACAGCTCGAGGATCGCGTGGTCGCGCAGGCCCTCGGGCGTTTCCGGGAACGGCGACTCCATCAGCGTGTTGGCGTCGTCCACCGACAGCGCCTTGGGCAAGGTCTTCGCCCGCTTGGGCGCGCGCACCGTGGCCACCGGGTTGGCCGGCATCTCCACGCGCAGCGCGTACCAGCGGTAGAAGGCGCGCCAGGCCGACAGCCGGTGCGCGATCGAGCGCGCCGACAGGCCGCCGGCATGCGCGCGCGCCACCGCGCCGCGCATGTCGGCCGCGCCCAGGCTCGCCAGCGGGCGGCCGTCGGCGAACGCGAGCAGCGCGTCGAGTTCGTGCGCGTAGCCGCGCAGCGTGTGTTCCGAGAGCTGCCTGACGTGCTGCAGGTACGACAGGTAGGCAGCGATCGGATCGTCGGTCATGGCGCGCTCGTTCAGTGCGGCAGCAGGCGCGTGAGCGCGGCGCTGGCCAGCGCGCCGATGCGCGTCAGGAAGTCGGTGCCCATGCCGTCGTGGAAGCGGCGCGGATCGGGCGAGCCGAGCACCAGCAGGCCGAAGGTGGGGGCGCCTTCCCCGGCTTCGGGGGCGCGCAGCGCGATCAGCGCGATCGATTCGGCCGCGCCCGAGGGCCGGGCGCCGGCCTCGGCCGCCTCGGCGCCTTCTGCCAGGGCCGCGGCCGGCTGCGCCTCGACCGGCGCCAGCCATTGCGCCGCCTCGAAGCCCGAGTTCGCGCCGCAATAGGGTGTGGCCAGGCTGTTGGCGAACAGCCGTACTTCCTCGCCGACGTTGCGCGCGAATTCGGCCTGCGCGTAGGTATCGGCGACGTCCCAGATCCGCAGCGCCGTCTGCGGCACGTCGAACACCTCGGCCAGCCCGCCCGCGATCGCGCGCGGCAGCGCATGCGCGTCGCGCTCGGCGATCACGCGCGAGATCCAGTGGTTGAACTTGGTCGACAGGCCGTCGTTCTCGTGGCCGTAGCGCAGCAGCTCGGCGAGCCGCCGCTCGAGCAGCTTGTTCTTGTCGCGCAGCATCTCCATCTGCCGTTCCTGCAGGGAGATCGCGGCCTTGCCGTGCGGGTTCGCGAGCTTGACCGAGGCGAGCAGCTCCGCGTGGCGCGCGAAGAATTCGGGGTTGGCCAGCAGGTAGTCGGCGACGTCGCGTTCGTTCATAAGGCGTCAGGGTTCCGGTGCGCTTGGGGTTCGGGGGCGTGGCGGTCAGTCGGCCAGTTCGATGGCGCCGTCGAACACGGTGACGGCGGGGCCTGCCATGTAGAGCGGCGCGGCCTGGTCGCGCGCGCCGTCCCAGTGGATCGTCAGGGTGCCGCCGTGGGTCTGGACGGCCACCGGCGAATCGAGCAGGCCGCGCCGGATCCCGGCCGCGACCGCGGCGCAGGCGCCGGTGCCGCAGGCGAGCGTCTCGCCGGCGCCGCGCTCGTAGACGCGCAGCTTCACCTCCCGGCGCGAGACGATCTGCAGGAAGCCGGCATTGACGCGCTGCGGGAAGCGCGTGTGGCGTTCGATCACCGGGCCGTCTTCCAGCACTGCGAAGGCCTCGGCGTCCTCGACCAACTGCACCGCATGCGGATTGCCCATCGAGACCACCGAGATCCAGCGCGTCGCGCCGTTCACCTCGAGCGGGTAGACGGTATCGGCGCCGTCGCGGCGGCCCTCGAGCCCGGCCGCGTCGAACGGCACGCGGGCCGGCTCGAACACGGGCGAGCCCATGTCGACCACCACCTCGCCGTTGTCCTGCATGCTCAGCGTGATCACGCCGTGCTTGACCTGCACGCGCACCGTGGTCTTGTCCGTCAGGCCCTTGTCGCGTACGAACTTCACGAAGCAGCGCGCGCCGTTGCCGCAATGCTCGACCTCGCCGCCGTCGCAATTGAAGATCCGGTACTTGAAATCGACGCCGTCGAGGCTCGGCCGCTCGACCAGCAGCAGTTGGTCGGCGCCGATGCCGAAATGGCGATCGGCGAGTGCGCGCACGCGCTCGGGCGTGAGGCCGAGATCGCCGGCGGTGCCGTCGAGCACGACGAAGTCGTTGCCGGCGCCTTGCATCTTGGTGAACGGAAGTTTCACGGTGTTCCAGGTTTGCCTGTCGAAACGGGACTGGGTGGGCCTGGGCGGCCCCGCCGCGCGGTTCGCGAACACGCGCGCCAGCCTGAGCGTGAATGATACATGGAGTGCCGGCCGGCAATGGGGGGCGGGGTGGACGCGAGGGACGGCGCGGCCTTTTCGCGGCGACGCCTGGCCGGATGGCCAGCGCGCAGGGGGCGAGCGATTACGAGATGGCAGGACACGCACAATGGCCGCTCTTGGCCGTTGACTCGGGACCATGGCGTTGCGTATAGTGTGGCTGCTCGCTGCACACGCGGCCTGGACAGATTCCTTCGTTTCCCGATGAATGGCCGCCGGCGATGGCGCCGGCACGGACATAGATCGGGAGGTCCATGATCAAGTCGTGGCGTCACAAGGGTCTTGAAGCGTTTTTCCTTTACGGCAGCAAGGCAGGTATTCGGCCCGACCATGCGTCGCGGCTTCGGCGTCAGTTGATGCGCCTCGATATCGCCTGTTGCGCGCGGGACATGAATCTCGCCGGGTGGCGGCTGCATGCGCTCGGCGGCGAGCTGGGCGGGTATTTCTCCGTCAGGGTCAGCGGCAACTGGCGGCTGATCTTCGCATTCGACGGCGAGGACGCGATCCTCGTCGACTACCTGGACTATCACTGACCGACAGGGTTCGCGACATGACGCGCATTTCCAATCCACCACATCCCGGCGAAACGCTGCGCGAAGACGTGCTGCCCGCGCTCGGCCTGACCGTCACCGAGGCCGCGGCCCAGCTGGGCGTGACGCGGGCCGCGCTGTCGCGCGTGCTCAACGGCCGGGCCGCGATCTCGCCGGAGATGGCCTTGCGCATCGAGGGCTGGCTCGGCATCGAGAACGGCGGCCGGGCCGATCTCTGGCTCGCCGAGCAACTCGCCTACGATCTGGCGCAGGCTCGCGCCAAAGGCATGCCCAAGGTGATTCGGGCTCGCGCCTGAACCCTGGCCCGCAGCGCGGGGCAACCCCAAACGACGAAGGCCGGGATTACCCATCCCGGCCTTCTTGCCTTGCCCGGCCGATTCGTCCGACCAGCGCGGGGTCGTGCCCCGTCGCGCGCGACGCTCAATAGAACCCCGGCTCGCCCGGCGGCCGCGTCTTGAAGCGCTTGTGCACCCAGTAGTACTGCTCCGGCAGCAGCGGGATCTGCTCCTCCAGGAAGGCGTTCATGCGGCGCGCGTCGAGATCGTCGTCGCCGGTCGGGTAGTCATCCCAGGGCTTGAACACGCGCAGGCGATACCCCTTGTAGTTCGGCAGCACCTCGCCGATGAAGGGCACCACCTGCGCGCGCCCGGTCTTGGCCAGCCGGCCCACGGCGGTCAGCGTGCAGGTAGGAATCCCGAAGAAGGGCACGAAGGTGGAATTGCGCACGCCGTAGTCCATGTCGGCGCCGAGCATCACCGGCTTGCGGTCGCGCAGCCAGCGCAGCACGATGCGCGCGCTGTCGGCGCGGCTCGCCATCTCGGCGTCGAAGCGGCCGCGCGCGCGCTTGGCCTCGGCTTCCAGCAGCGGGTTCGAGAATGGTTGGTACAACGAACCGCAGGTGCGTTGCAGCGAGCGGTTCAGCCAGATCGAGCCGGCCTCGATGCCGACGAAATGCAGGCCCAGGAACAGGGTGGGCGGCAGGTCCGGATCGGTCAGGTCGATCGCGCTGTCCACCTCGATCAGCCTGGCGAGCTTCTTCTCCGAGCCGAACCATTGCACGCTGCGCTCGACGTAGCTGCGAATCGCATGACGAAAGTGCCGGCCGGCGATTTCCTCGCGCCGCGCCTCGCTCCACTCGGGAAAGCAGAGTTTCAGATTCGTATGTACGATGCGTTTTCTCCGGCTCGGGATGCGATAGAGCAGCCAGCCGAGACCATCGCCGAAGCGGGCCGTCACGCTATAAGGAAGCAGCGCGAACAGCTTGAGCAGCAGCAACGCGAATTGCGTTCCCAGGCGCGCTAGCATGCGCGGCTCCGCGCTGCCGCGGCGGCGCGAAAGGCCGGCGAATAAAGAAATGAATTCAGAATGAGGATCGGCGGAAACACCACGGCGCTCTTGTGTGACAAAGGGAGAAAGCCGATATAATACGGGCTTCGCCGAGTTAACTGACAACTTGCGGGGCGAAGCCGGACGGGTCTACCAGGCTCATCCGGACCAAGGAATCCGCTAAAGCGTCGCCACTTCAACAAGCAACCGAAGCTGGCTACGTGAATGCAACCGTAACCACCAAGGAGCTTGAACAAAGTGGCAAACGACTTCTTCTTCACGTCCGAATCCGTTTCCGAAGGCCATCCGGACAAGGTCGCCGACCAAATCTCCGACGCGATCCTCGACGCCATCCTCGCGCAAGACAAATACTCCCGCGTTGCCGCCGAAACGCTGTGCAACACGGGTCTGGTCGTGCTCGCCGGTGAAATCACCACCACCGCGAACATCGACTACATCCAGATCGCGCGCGATACGATCCGTCGCATTGGTTACGACAACACCGACTTCGGCATCGACTACAAGGGCTGCGCGGTGCTGGTCGCCTACGACAAGCAATCGCCGGACATCGCGCAGGGCGTGGACCGCGCGCACGACAACAACCTCGACCAGGGCGCGGGCGACCAGGGCCTGATGTTCGGTTACGCGTGCGATGAAACGCCGGAACTGATGCCGCTGCCGATCTACCTGTCGCACCGCCTGGTCGAGCGTCAGGCCAACCTGCGCCGCGACGGCCGCCTGCCCTGGCTGCGCCCGGATGCGAAGTCGCAGGTCACGGTCCGCTACGTCGACGGCAAGCCGCACGCGATCGACACCGTGGTGCTGTCGACGCAGCACGCGCCGGACATTGACCTGCCGCAACTGCGCGAAGCCGTGATCGAGGAGATCATCAAGCCGACGCTGCCGGCCGAGCTGATCAAGGGCGACATCAAGTTCCTGGTCAATCCGACCGGCCGTTTCGTGATCGGTGGCCCGCAAGGCGATTGCGGCCTGACCGGCCGCAAGATCATCGTCGACACCTACGGCGGTGCCGCACCGCACGGCGGCGGCGCGTTCTCGGGCAAGGATCCGTCCAAGGTCGACCGTTCGGCCGCCTACGCGGGCCGCTACGTCGCCAAGAACATCGTCGCCGCGGGCCTGGCCTCGCGCGCGCTGATCCAGGTTTCCTACGCGATCGGCGTGGCGGAACCGACCTCGGTGATGGTCAACACCTTCGGCACCGGCAAGGTGTCGGACGACACGATCACCAAGCTGGTCCGCGAGCACTTCGACCTGCGTCCGAAGGGCATCGTGCAGATGCTGGACCTGCTGCGCCCGATCTACGAGAAGACCGCCGCGTACGGCCACTTCGGCCGCGCCGAGCCGGAATTCACCTGGGAAGCGACCGACAAGGCGCTCGCGCTGGCCGAAGCGGCCGGCGTCGAACCGGCTGTCGCGGTCTGAGCGTCGCGCTGCGCCGTCCCTGACGGCAGATGAAAAAACCCCGGCCTGGCCGGGGTTTTTTATTGCCCGTCGCGGGTGCGGACGAGGGCGCGAACGAGGGGCGCGGGCAACGGGGCGGGAACACGCCCACCGCCGCCAAGACGATCGGTATGAGGAATGCCGCGCAGGCGGCGTGCCCGGCGGCGGCCCGGGCCGTTGGTCCGGAGCCGTGCTTCAGCGTGCGCCGAACGCGAACCAGCCGGCGCTGGCCGACAGGCGGCGCGGGCGATTCACGCGCCGGCGGGGGCCGTTGGCGCGGCGCAGCGCGAGCAGGCGCAGCGAGGAGGGCTTGCGCAGCAGCGCGGGCAGGCCCAGGCGGCGCGCGCTCGCGTGGGCGCGCATAGTGGCCAGGAACGCATGCAGCCAGCTGCGCAGGCCACCCAGGCGCGGCGCGGCCGGCGTGATCGCGCGGTTCGCCAGCGCGCGCGTGCGGGCGTGATGGTGGCGCAGCGCACGGACGATCCGGCGGGGTTCGAGCGGGGCGAGACGCTTGGCGGCGCGGTTCAGGCGGGAGGTGAGACTGAAGGACATGACGGTGTGACTTGGCTCGTAAAAGTGCCGGATCGGCTGCGCGCAGTCGCGCGACCGGCTTCCGACACCTGAGTGAATGGGCCCCAGGCAAGGTGCCGCTGCATGGTAGCGGATGCCAAAATAGGCCGCGCCGGTCGAAATGACAGGCGCCGCCAGCCTACCGGCGATCCGTGACGCCCAGAAGTCGAGACAACCCTGATTCCGGCCCAAGGGCGGCGCGGCACGCGCATCGCCGGGTTAGTCGCCCGGGCCGCGCGACAGTTCCGCGCTCCGGCGCCCCGCCATGCTGCCGCGCAAGCCGGCCCGACATATCCCTGTCGCCGACAATGCCGGGTTCCGGATCAATCCCCGCCGTCTTACAATCATCGATTCATAAAAACGACATCGAGCCACCCATGTCCTCACCGCAGTCCGAGATGATTCGCGCGCAAATCGCCGACTTGCGCGAGCACGGTTACGTGATCGCCCGGGGGCTGGTCGCGCCCGAGACCTGCGCGGCGCTGAAGGCCGTCGCCGAGCGGCAGCTGCGGGAGGCCGCCGAGCCGCTCGAGTTCGAGGCCGACCTGCGCTACCCGGGCGCGCCCGAATCGAAGGACGCGCCGGGCGGGCGCACCGTGCGGCGCCTGCTCGACGCCCACTCGCGCGCGCCCGAGTTCGCCCAGCGCGCCACCGCCCCCGAGATCGCCGCCTGGATGCAGGCCTACTTCGGAGAGACGGCGCTGCTCTCGCGCGTGCATCACAACTGCATGATGACCAAGCATCCGATGTACGGCAGCCTGACCGGCTGGCATCGCGATTTCCGCTACTGGGCCTTCGAGCGCGCCGATCTGGTTTCGGTATGGCTCGCGGTGGGCGCCGAGACGAATACCAACGGCGCGCTGTGGCTGGTGCCCGGTTCGCATACGGCCGAGTTCGGCGCCGAGGCCTTCGACGAGGCGAAGTTCTTCCGCGGCGACCTGCCGGCCAATCGCGCGTTGATCGATCGCGCGGTCTGCCCCGAGCTGAGCCCCGGCGACGTGGTGTTCTTCCACTGCAACACGCTGCATTCGGCCGGGCAGAATCGCAGCGACCAGGTGAAGTTCTCGCTGGTCTACACCTATCACGCCGAAAGCAATCGCCCGCTGCCGGGCTCGCGCTCGGCCTCGAAGCCCGACGTTCGACTCTGAGGCGCGAGCCGGCGACAGGCGCCATGCGAAAACGGGCGGCCGATCCAGGATCGGTCGCCCGTTTTTCGTTTCGACGCGCGCCAGGCGCGTACCTGTCCTCCTCAGCGCCTGCCGCCCGGCATCGCCAGGCCGATCAGCCCGGCCAGCATCGCCACCGTGCCGCCCGCGATCAGCAGGATCGTCTTGGTGGCGGGCGAGCCGGTGAACAGTCGCGACAGGCTGTCGTTGAACGAATGGAAGGACTGGCCGCCGAAATACAGCAGCACGATGCCGCCGACGATCAGCGCGACCGAGATCGCTCGGGTCATGGTTTTCCTCGCTGTAACGAATCATCAGGACGCCGCAGTGTAGGTTAGCGGCGCGATCGCGTCCATGCCGTCGCGACGAGGCTGCGCGAACGCGTCGGGCCCGCTACCATGGGCGGCTCGCGTTTCCCGTCCGCCCGGCCGCGCGCTCCACGCGCAGCGCCGGGCGGCCTTCTTCGACTCGACAGGGGATTCCTCGATGGCCTACGAAGCAGCATCCGAACGCTATGCCGACATGCCGTACCGCACCTGCGGCAAGTCGGGCCTCAAACTGCCGGCCTTGTCGCTCGGCCTCTGGCACAACTTCGGCGATACCACGCCGCTCTCCACGCAGCGCGAGATCCTGCGCACCGCCTTCGATCTCGGCATCACCCACTTCGATCTCGCCAACAACTACGGGCCGCCCTACGGCAGCGCCGAGATCAACTTCGGCCGCCTGCTGAAGGAGGATTTCCGCCCCTATCGCGACGAGCTGCTGATCTCGACCAAGGCCGGCTGGGACATGTGGCCGGGCCCCTACGGCAGCGGCGGCGGCTCGCGCAAGTACGTGCTGGCGAGCCTCGACCAGAGCCTCGCGCGCATGGGCCTCGACTATGTCGACATCTTCTATTCGCATCGCTTCGACGCGCATACGCCGCTGGAGGAAACCGCCGGCGCGCTGGCCACGGCGGTGAAGCAGGGCAAGGCGCTGTACGTGGGCGTGTCCTCGTACTCGGCCGCCAAGACGCGCGAGATCGCCCGGCTGCTGGCCGAGGAGCGCGTGCCGCTGCTGATCCACCAGCCCGCCTACAACCTGCTGAACCGCTGGCCCGAGCGCGAGCTGTTCGACGCGCTCGACGAGACCGGCGCCGGCAGCATCGCCTTCACGCCGCTCGCGCAGGGCCTGCTGACCTCGAAATACCTGAACGGGATTCCCGACGATGCGCGCGTCAACAAGCCGGGCGGCGGCTCGCTGAAGGCCGAGCACCTGAGCGCGCAGAACATCGAGCATGTGCGCAAGCTCAACGAGATCGCCGCGCGCCGCGGCCAGAGCCTGGCGCAGATGGCGCTGGCCTGGGTGCTGCGCGGCAATCGCGTGACCTCGGCGCTGATCGGCGCGAGCCGGGCCGAGCAGGTGCGCGAGAACGTCGGTGCCTTGAAGCGGCTCGACTTCACGGCCGAGGAACTGGCCGAGATCGATCGTTACGCGACCGAAGGCGGGATCAATCTGTGGGAAAAGCCGTCCACCGACCAGGAGATCTGATCGAGGCTCGCGCCTTTGCGGCGCGATAAAGGCTGGAGGCGACGCGCGCCGGGCGCGCGTCGTCGATTCATCGAGCGTTCAGCCGGTGCCGCTAGATCAGCGCCGGCAATCCCTCGACCAGCAGCAACGCGACGCCGACCCCGAGCGCGGCACCCAGCACGCGCAGCACGTTGTGCCGGATGTTGTGCGTGCCGCACGGCACCGCGCCGAGGAACAGCGCACCGGCCAGCGCCATCGGAATCAGAAGGATGAAATCGCCGATCGTGAAGTAGCCCATGTTCGTCTCCCGTCTCGATCTGTCATCCGCGCGTGATTCGCGCGCGGTTGATTCGAGTATAGGTAAGGAAACGCCGAATTTCGCCTTCCGGATTGTTGCGAATCCGAAGAAACACCTCCCGGCAACGATCGGCGCCCACGGTTTCATGTTTCGCTTTCCGAAGTATTTCCACGAGCTTTCATTTGCCGCAGCGCACGATCGGGCGCATGCCGGAACACCAGCACCAGGCCGCCGAGGATCGCGGCCATGCCGAGCATCTCGAGCCGGCCCGGCAGGTGGCCGAAGCCGATCGCATCCATCAGCGTGGTGACCACCGGCACCAGGTAGAACAGGCTCGTCACGTTGACGGCGTCGCCGTCGCGCATCAGCCGGTAGAACAGCATCTGCCCCGCCACCGAGATCACCAGGCCCAGCCACAGCACCGCGATCAGCAGCGCGGGGCTGGCGTCGAAACGCAGCGCCGCGCCGAGCGATCCGCCCGGCGCGAGCGGCAGGCAGGCCAGGCTCATCGCCAGGCCGATCGCGGTCTGCATCGCCAGGCCATCGGCCGGCGCCACGCCGCTGCGCTTCTGCAGCAGCGCGCCGGCGGTGATCGCCAGCAGCGCGGCCAGCGCGATCGCCGCGCCGCCCG
>NZ_VWWK01000190.1:0-12791 GCF_011753035.1 Burkholderia sp. Ax-1720
GGCGGCGCGCGCGCAGGTTGCGCGGGCAGGCACGCGCGGCGCGGCGCCCGACCAGCACGAAGGGCAGCAGCGCGGTGACGAACAGCAACAGCCCAAGGCCGGTCAGCCCTTGCGCGATCGCGACGACGGCGGCCGCCGCGCCGCCCAGGGCAAGCGAGCGCTGGCCGAGCGCGCGCTTACGGAACGAGGCGAATGCCGCCGACGCGGGCGGCCAGGAAGCGATGCGAGACATGACGACGATCTCCCGGAATCCAGCGGAGGATTCTGGTCGGATCGCCATCAAGGGCGCGTAAAGAATGAGGATCGGCGCGAACAGAGCGTATAAAGAGCGGCGCGGCGCGCGCGGAAAAACGCGGGTGCCGGAAGGCACCATCGGCCCGCTCAGGCGAGCGGAAACTCCGCCACCACCACCAGCCCGCGCCCGGGCTCGCCGTCCTCGAGCCGCAGCGTGGCGCGATGCGCGCGCGCGATCTCGCGCACGATCGCCAACCCCAGCCCGCTGCCCGGCTGCGGCGAGGCGCGGAAGAACGGCTCGAACACCTTCTCGCGCAGGGCGGGCTCGATGCCGGCGCCCTCGTCGCGCACGCGCAGGCGCACCGCGCCCGGCAGCGGTTCGAGCGAGACCGTCACGGTGCCGCCTTCCGGCGAATAGCGGATCGCGTTGTCCACCAGGTTGAACACCAGCACCGACAGCAGCGGCTCGTTGCCGGACACCGCCACTTTCCCTCCCTCGCCCCCCTCGCCCAGCGTCGCCACCAGCTCGACCCGGCGGCGCTGCGCCAGCAGCGCCAGTTGCTCGAGGGTGGCGGTCGCCACCTCGCGCAGGTCGACCTCGACGCCCGGGTATTGCGCGTAATCGGCGGCCTCGGCCTGGGCCAGCGTCAGCAGCTGGTTGGTCAGCGCGACCAGCGAGCGGTTGCTGCGGTCCATCGCCTTGAGCGTGTCCTGCACCTGGGCCGGATCGCTCTGCCGCCGCGCGTACTGCAACTGGGTGCCGAGCAGGGTGAGCGGGGTGCGCAACTGGTGCGCGGCATCGGCGACGAAGCGCCGCTGCATGGCGGTCTGCTTCTCGATGATCTCCAGGCACTGGTTGAAGGCGCTGACGATCGGCCGCAACTCGCTGCGCAGCGGCTCGAGCTGGATGCGCACCGAGGAGGTCAGCACGCGCTCGGGCATGCGCCGCGCGAGCCGCGCCAGCGGCCGCAGCTCGAGCGTGAGCCCGAGGCAGACCAGCACCACGGCGATCGTCAGGATGGCGGAGAAATAGAACATCTGCGGCCGCCACAGCGCCAGCACCAGCGCATCGCGCTCGTGCAGGGTGCGGCCCACCGAGATCACCACGCGCCGCGTGAAGCCGGCGTCGTACATCGGCCGGATCACCGACACGGCGCGCACCGGCTCGCCGTTCATCACCGCGTCGTACCACTTGGGCGACACGTCGGGCACGGTCTGCGGGAAGTCCGAGGTGCCGGCGATCATCGGCCCGTCCACCTCCTGCACGCGGAAGAACACCTGGTCCTCGCGCGCGGTGCTGAGGATCTCGATCGCGCTCGGCGAGATCGAGGCGCTCAGGTCCTTGCCGTCCCAGCCGACGTTGCCGGCCATCACGCGCGCGGCCGACAGCAGCACCTCGTCCTGCAGCAGGTTGGCGGTGCGCCAGGCATTGCTGCGCGTGATCAGCCCGGCCGCGACGATGAACACCGTCATCGGCAGCGCCAGCCACAGCAGCAGCCTGACGCGCAGGCTATTCATCGGCGGCGCCGTCCTCGAGCAGGTAGCCCAGCCCGCGCAGCGTGATGATGGTGGCGCTGCTGGCCTCCAGCTTCTTGCGCAGCCGCGACACGTAGATCTCGATCGCGTCCTCGCTGGTCGGCGCGTCGGCGGCGCTGACCGATTCGGCCAGGGTGGTCTTGGAGACGGTCTTCTTGGCGCGCAGGATCAGCGCCTCGAGCACCGCGTGCTCGCGCGGCGTGAGCACCAGCGGCGCGTCGTCGACGGCGAACTGCAGGCGGTCCATGTCGTAGACCAGGTTGCCGCAGCGCAGCCGGTTCGAGCGCGAGGGCGCCTGGCGCCGCGCCAGCACCTTGATGCGCGCCACCAGCTCGCGCGCGTCGAAGGGCTTGACGATGTAGTCGTCGGCGCCGGCGCCGAGGCAGACCACCTTCTCGTCCACCGCGCCGGTGGCCGTCAGGATCAGCACCGGGGTGGCGTCGCCGCGCTCGCGCATGCGGCGCAGCACGGTCTTGCCCGACATGCCGGGCAGGTTCAGGTCGAGCAGCACCACGTCGTAGGCCGAGGCGCGCAGCGCGTCCTCGGCCGCCTCGCCGCTCGACACGCGGTCGAGCATGAAGCCGTCGTCCGTCAGCGTCATCGCCAGCCAGTGCGCCAGCTCTTCATTGTCCTCGACGAGCAGCAGCCTCACGCCTTCTCCTTGTCACTCCGCTCACGCGAGCTTGTACTGCTCCCGGGCGCCCTTGGTCCGGTACAGCAGCAGCGTCGCAATCATGCCGCACACGGCGGCCACGCCCATCCAGGCGCCCGGCGCGGCCTTGTCGCCGGTGGCGTGGATCAGCCAGGTCGAGATCGCCGGCGTGAAGCCGCCGACCATGGTGGCCAGACTATAGGCCATCGAGAAGCCGGTGGTGCGCACCTTCACCGGCATCAGCTCGGTCAGGGCCACCACCATCGCGCCGTTGTACCACGCATAGAGCAGGGAGAGCCACAGCTCGACGGCCAGCAGCTTGCCGAACGAGGGGCCGGCCACCAGCCACTGCATGGCCGGATAGGCGGTGAACACGGTCAGCAGCGTGAAGGCGAGCATCACCGGGCGGCGGCCGAAGCGGTCCGACACGGCGCCCGAGATCGGCAGCCAGACGAAGTTCGAGATGCCCACGCAGGCCGTCACCAGCAGCGCGTCGAACGAGGACATCTTCAGCACCACCTTGCCGAAGGTCGGCGTGTAGGCGGTGATCAGGTAGAACGAGGTGGTGGTCATGATCACCAGGCCCATGCCGGCGAGGATCAGCCCGAAGTTGGCGAAGATCGCGCGGGTGATCTCGCCGATGCCCGGATGGTGCTTGCGCGCCACGAACTCGTCGGATTCCTGCAGGGTGCGGCGGATGTAGAACAGGAACGGCACGATCAGGCAGCCGATCACGAAGGGCACGCGCCAGCCCCAGCTGGTCATCTCCTGGGCCGGCACCACCGAGTTCAGCAGCACGCCGAGCGAGGCCGCGAACACCACCGCCACCTGCTGGCTGGCCGACTGCCAGGAGCAGTAGAAGCCGCGGTTGCCCTTGGTGGCGATCTCGGCCAGGTAGACCGACACGCCGCCGAGCTCGGCGCCGGCCGAGAAGCCCTGCAGCAGCCGCCCGAACAGCACGATGGCCGGCGCGACCAGGCCGATGGCGTGATAGCTCGGCACGAAGGCCACGCACATGGTGCCGATCGCCATCAGCGTGAGCGACAGGATCAGCCCCTTGCGGCGGCCGTGGCGGTCCATGTAGGCGCCCAGCACGATGGCGCCGATCGGGCGCATCAGGAAGCCCGCGCCGAACACCGAGAAGGCCAGCATCAGCGAGACGAATTCGTTGCCGGCCGGGAAGAAGGTGGCGGCGATGGCGGCCGCGTAGTAGCCGTAGACCGTGAAGTCGTACATCTCCAGGAAGTTGCCGCTGACCGCGCGGAACACCGAACGCGCCCTGGATTCGCGACGCTCGACGGGCATGACTGCTGACATGGTGGGGACTTCCTCGCGACTAGCGCATGGTGCCGCGGCGGCCCGGCGGGCTGCGGTTGCGGCGAAAAACGGTTGAAACGATTGAAACGGGACGACAAGAAAAACCCGCGGCGGGCGGCCGGCTCAGCCGATCCGCATCACCGCCTTGCCGAGCTGGCGACGCTCCTCGAGCGCCGCGTGGGCCAGCTCGACGTCGTCGAGCGTGTAGCGGCCGTTGATCTCGATCGACAGCGCGCCCTCGGCCAGCGCGGCGAAGATCTCGTCGGCGCGGCGCTGCACGGTGTCGCCGTCGGCCAGGTGGTCGGCCAGGCGCGGGCGCGTCAGGAACAGCGAGCCGGCCTCGCCCAGTTCGTAGGGATCGAGATCGTTCAGCGAGCCGGCCACCGCGCCGTAGTTCACCACCAGCCCGCGCACGCGCGTGGCGCGGAAGCTGTCGCGCAGCGTCGGCCGGCCGACCGCGTCGAACACCACGTCCACGCCGCGGCCATCGGTCAGCTCGCGCACGCGCTCGGCGAAGCGGCCGTCCTCGTAGAGCATCACGTGGTGGGCGCCGTGCGCCTTCGCCACGGCGGCCTTCTCGGCATTGCTGGTGGTGGCGAACACGGTCGCGCCTCGGCGCCGCGCGAGCTGCACCAGCAACTGGCCGATCCCGCCCGAGGCCGCGTGGACCAGGCAGGTGCTGCCGGCGCGGATGTCGGCCACGTCGTCGAGCAGGTAGTGCGCGGTCGAGCCCTGGAAGATCGCGGCGGCGGCCAGGTCGAGCGAGATAGCATCGGGCACGTGCGCGAGGCGCGCGGCCGGCACCACCGCGTACTCGGCATAGGCGCCCCAGGCGATGCACCAGGCCACCCGCTGGCCCGGCTCGAACCCGCTCGCGCCGGGGCCGGCCCGCACCACCTCGCCCGCGCCTTCCATGCCGAGCGTGCAGGGGATCCGCACCGGGTAGGTCCGCGAATCGCGGTACTTGCCCTGGCGCGTGTGCACGTCCATGAAGTTGATGCCGGCATAGGCCAGCTTCACCAGCACCTCGCCGGGGCCCGGCTCCGGCACCGCCATCTCGACGCGCCGCAGGACCTCCGGTCCGCCGTACTGCTCGATACGAATCGCTTTCATGCTGCTTCTCATCCGCTTGCCTTCCGTCTTCGCGTCGACCCTTGCAGACCTCAGTGGAAGACGTCCCGCTGCGTGCCGTCGACGAAGGAATTCGTATAGGTACGCGACAAGTCGACGTGCCGGGCCATCAGCCCGGTCCCGTTCGACACCAGAACCTTGAGCACCGTCTGCGGCGCATCCTCGGGCATGCGCCCGTCGCTCGAGAACGAGGGCTTGGCCAGCGCCAGCGCGCGCGTGTAGCCGGCGCGGTCGGCGCCGGTCACGCTGTCGGGCAGGATCGACACGACCTGCTCGGCGCTATGCGTATCGAGGTAGCGCAGCGCGCGCACCAGGGCCTGCACCAGGCGCTGGGTCTGGTCGCGATGCGCGAGCACCCAGCTGCGGCGCAGGTAGAGGCAAGCACCCACATAGGTGCCGCCGAGCTGGGCGCGCGTGCCCTCGACGCTGCGCAGGTCCACCAGCACGCGCGCGGCGCCGCTCGACAGCAGGCGCGTGGCGGTCGGCTCCTCGACCATGCCGGCGTCGATCGTGCCGTGTTCGAGCGCATCGACGAAACGCGTGTCCGAGGCGAGCGGCACCACCGTGTACTCGCCCGGCGCGATGCCGGCGCGGGTGCTCAGGTAGCGCGTCAGCACCCAGGTGGAGGCGCCGAAGCCGGTCACGCCGAGCCGGCGGCCGCGCGCCTCGTCGATCGACTGCATCGGCACGCCGCCGCGCGGCCGCGTGGTGGCCAGCTCGGCCAGGCCCGCGGCGCGCACGAACACGATCACCGACAGCACGTCCTGGCCGCGGCTCTGCAGGTCGATGGTGTGATCGTAGAAACCGACCGCGCCGTGGATCGCCCCGGCGATCAGCTCGGTCGAGGTATCGATGCCGGCCGGCACCGACAGCACCCGCACCTCGAGCCCGGCATCGCGGAAATAACCGAGCTGCTCGGCCAGCACGGCGGGCAGGTAGATGATCTTCGACATCCCGCCCATCATCAGCTTGATGGGCTCCGCGCTCGCGCCGGCCGGCACCGCGGCGCACGCGAGGGCGAGCGCGCCGGGCAGCAGCAGGCGAACGAGGTTGCGGACCAGGGAATGCATGGGGATCTGTCTCCTTCTCGCGGCATGCGGGCCGCGCTTCGCGTCCGGTTCCTGAATGCGCCGGATCGTGGCGGGCAAGCCCGCGTCAACGGTGCCCAGTATAAAAATCCGACGCCTTCTGATTCCCTTCAGCGCTTGCGCAGTTTTCTCGGTATTTACCCTCGGCGCGGGTGGCGGCGGCTCCAACGGCCATTGGCCCGTTTCGCGGCAGAGTTTATGTCGTTCCATTCCATTTATCCCGTCAGTCAACGCTTTTACAGTCACGACATGCCCGCCGCCGTGCCTGTTCGTGCCGGCGGCACCTCGATGCCCGACCGGAACCCGACATGATCGACACTCGCACCACCCCTTACGCCGCCCTGCTGCTGCGCCTCGCGCTCGGCCTGATGTTCATCGCGCACGGCCTGACCAAGCTGCTGGTGTTCACGCCGGCCGGCACCGCCCAGTTCTTCGCCTCGGTCGGCTTCCCGGGCTGGCTCGCCTGGCCCGTGATGCTGTTCGAGATCGTCGCCGGCCTGCTGCTGATCGCCGGCTGGCGCACGCGGCCGATCGCGGTACTCGCGACCCTCGAGTTGCTGGGCGCCGCGAGCGTGCACTTCGGCAATGGCTGGAGCTTCACCAATCCGCATGGCGGCTGGGAATACCCGGTGTTCCTGGCGGTTGCCGCCGCCGTGCTGGCCCTGATCGGCGACGGCGCGCATGCGCTGGGACGCGGCGCGGCGGCCTGAAGGCGGGAGCTTGCGGTGCGGCTGGCGGCCGGCCGTGCGCTGCCGGGGAAACCACCGCCAGGGCAGCCTGCACCCGGCCCGGCGCCGCGCTAGAATGCGCCGCAGCGCGTGGCGCCCGCCGCGCGTCGCGGTCGGCATTGCCTCGCCGCGTCCTGTCCTGGTGACCCCGTCCATGCCCGACTCCGCCCGTCCCGATGCCTCGCGCGACCGTGTCCGCTACGGCCGGCTGCGTTCGGCCGGGGTCGAGCTGATGCAAACCCATTTCGAGCAACACCGCTTCGTCGCGCATGCGCACGACACCTGGGCGGTGGCCGCCGTGCAGCTCGGCACCAAGGACATCTCGGCGAGCGCGCGCCGCCCGGTGATCGTCGCGCCCGGCGAACTCTATGCGCTGCCGCCGCATGCCGCGCACGCGGGCCGCTGCATCGACGGCGGCGCCAGCGAGTACACCATGTTCTACATCCCCGATGCCGAATGGCGCGCGCGTTGCGCGATGCACGGCGTCGCGCCCGAGCTGCTGCTCAGGCCGCGTCGCCACCTCGGCGCGGCCGCGCAGTTCGCGGATTTCGCCGCGCGCCTGTTCACGCAGCCCGAGGCCGTCGCGAGCTGGGACGGGGAATGGTCGCTGTTCTGCGAACGCGTGCTCAAGGCGCTCGGCGCCGGCCAGGCGACGGCGCCGCAAGCCGCGCCCGGCGTGCCCGGCGTGCCCGACGTGCCCGACGTGCGATTGCGCCGCGCCGCCGATTACCTGCGAAGCTTCCACGATCGCAACGTCTCGCTCGAACAGCTCGCACGCGAGGCCTCGCTGTCCGTGGCCGAGCTCGGCCGGCGCTTCACGGCGGCCTATGGCCTGAGCCCGCATCGTTATCAACTGGTGCTGCGCCTGGTCGAGGCCAAGCGCCGGCTGCTGGCGGGCGAGCCCTTGCCCGAGGTGGCGGCCGCCACCGGCTTCGCGGACCAGAGCCACATGGGCCGCCATTTCAAGGCGATGTTCGGCATGACGCCGGGCACCCTGGCCGCGCGGCGGCGCGCAGGAACGTTCTAGATCGCGAGGCCGCGCGGGCGCTAAGGTTCACGGTATTCTCCACCGTCGAACCAGGGCATCATGTCGTCTTCCGCCACACCGCTCCACCCCGCCGCGCCGCGCATCGTCGCCTTCGAACCCGCCCATGCCGAACCCGCCGTCGCGCTGATCCTGCATGTCCAGAACGTCGAGGGCGGGGTCGGCATCCCCATCGAGGACCAGCCCGACCTGCTCGACATCCCCGCTCACTACGCCGCGACCGGCGGCGGCTTCTGGGTCGCCCTCGATGAAGCCGACCGGGTGGTCGGCACCATCGCCCTGCAGTTGAAGGGCCGGGGCATCGCGGTGATGAAGAAGTTCTTCGTCGCGGCCGACTGGCGCGGCGCCGATCGCGGCTGCGCCGCGCGCCTGTTCGGCACCCTGCTCGCGCATGCGCGGCAGGCCGGCGTCTCGACCATCGTGCTCGACACGCCCGCGGTCTCCACGCGCTCGCATGCCTTCTACCGGCGCGAGGGTTTCGTGCAGATCGCCGCCCACGACCTGCCCGTCAAATACGATTTCCCCGATCGCAACTCGCTGTTCTTCCGGCTCGATCTCCAGCCGCGCTGAGGCGAGGACGATTCGGCGCGGCGCCGCGTATCAGCGGAGGCGCCGGCCCCGGCGCGCGGCCGGCGCCTCATGTGGCTCATGTGCCTCACGTGGCTCGCGCATCCAGGCGTCCCACGAAGGCTCGTCGGCGAAGGACTGCTGCAGGAATTCGACGAAGCTGCGCACCTTGGCCGACAGATGCCGCCGGCTGGGATAGACGGCCAGCGCCTCGGCGGGCGGAATCTCCCAGTCGCGCAGCAGCGGCACCAGCGCGCCGCTGGCCAGGTCCTCGCCGACGATGAAGCTCGGTTCGAGGACGATGCCCTCGCCGTCGAGCGCCGCGATCCGCATCATGTCGCCGCTGTCGCAACGGAAGCTGCCCTTCACCGGCACCGACAGCTCGCCCTCGGCGCCGACGAACTGCCAGCGCTCGGCGTAGTCGTTGCTCAACTGGGTCAGGCAGTTGTGCGCGGCCAGTTCGCCGGGATGCTTCGGCATCCCGAACTTCTCCAGATAGGCCGGCGCGGCGCACACCACCAGCCGGATCGAGGCGAGCCGCTTGGCGACGTGATGTCCGGGCGGCGTGCGGCGCGTGATGCGCAGCGCGAGGTCGAAACCCTCGTCGATCAGGTCGGCGAGGCGGTCGGCCGCCGATATCTCCAGCTGCACGTCAGGGTAGCGCGCGCGGTAGCCCGACAGCAGCGGCGCGAGATGGCGCACGCCGAACGACAGCGGCACGCTCAGGCGCAGCCGGCCCGAAGGCAGGCGCATGCGCGCGCCGATCTCGGCCTCCGCCTCGTCGAGGTCGGCCAGCAACTGGCTGGCGCGCTCGAAATAGCGCCGGCCCTCGTCGGTCAGGCTCAGGCGGCGCGTGGTTCGCTGCAGCAGCCGCGTGCCCAGGTGCGTCTCGAGTTCGCCGACCAGACGCGAGGTCGAGGTGGTCGACAGCCCCAGCCGGTCGGCCGCGCGCACGAAGCTGCCGCTCTCGACCACGCGCACGAATGCCTGCATTGCCTGGATACGATCCATCGTTCCGCCTCATTGTCCCGAAGTGCGGGATGGAGTGTGACATGCGGCACGGTTTATCCCAAGCGACGCCTGGCCGACCATGCGCAGGTGCCGGCGCATCACGCGCCCGCCTCGACCCGCCGATTGATCGGCCACGTTTTCACCTGCCACGTTCGGAACCCGCCATGCCCTTCCTGACCCGAGGCGCGAAACGCGCCATCCTCGTCGCGCTGCTGCCCGGCGCCGCGCTCTCGCCCGCCCTCGCGGCGGCGCAATCGCTCGCCGTCGAACCGGCGCTCACGCTCGCGCTGGCCCGCGAGGCCGCCGACACGGCGCTGGCCGCCGCGCAGGCGCGCGGCAACGCGGTGGTCGTGAGCATCGTCGACGCGGGCGGCCATCCGCTCTATCTCGAACGCGCCGACGCGGCGCCGGCCGGCATGGTCGACGCCTCGCTGGCCAAGGCGCGCACCGCCTCGGCCTATGGCTTTCCGAGCGCCGCGCTCGAAGCGGCGATCCGCCAGGGACGCAGCGCCTTCCTGGACCTGCCCGGCGCCCTGCCGCTCGAAGGCGGCTTGCCGGTGCTCGCGAACGGTCGCGTGATCGGCGCGATCGGCGTGGCGGGCGGCCAGCCGGAGGATGACGGCGCCGCGGCCAGGGCTGGCCTGGCCAGGCTGGTACCGCCGGACGCGAAGTCATCCGCCATGCCTTGAGCCTTGAGCATCAAATCGCTTCCCGAATGCCGGAGCCGAAACCCCGGCCGCGAACCGCGAAGCCATGTCCCGCCAGCCGCATCGGCGGGCAGCGCTTGCGCACCGATGCCGCCCGCCTCGCGACCGGCATCGCCCGAAACCGCCACACTGATCTCGAGTCGAAGCGCCACCGCGCATTCGCGCCCGTTCATCTCCCCCGCAAGGAAACCATCCGCATGACCCATTTCGTCCTCGTCCACGGCGCCTGGCACGGCAGCTGGTGCTGGTCGCGCGTGCGCACGGCGCTGCGCGCGCTCGGCCACTCGGTCTTCACGCCGACCCTGAGCGGCCTCGGCGAACGCTCGCACCTGCTCAGCCGCGAGACCGGCCTCGACACCCACATCGCCGATATCGAGAACCTGATCCGCTGGGAGGATCTGGACCAGGTGGTGCTGGTCGGCCATTCCTACGGCGGCTACGTGGTGCGTCACGTGGCGGACCGGTTGCCCGAGCGGCTGCGCCACGTGGTCTATCTCGACGCCTTCGTGGCCGACCACGGCCGGGCGCTGGTCAGCTACCTGCCCGACGGCGGCGAGAAATCGGCGGCCCGGGTGGCGGCCCACGACGGCTGGTCGCTGCCGCCCTTTCCCGGCGCCGCGCTGGCCGCCGACCCGGCCAACCACGCGCTGATCGACGCGAAAGCCACGCCCCATCCCTGGCGCAGCTTCACCACGCCCGCCTCGCTGACGGGCCGCGCCGACACGGTGGCGTCGAGCTACATCCTCGCCGCCGACAATCCGGCCCCGCATTTCGCGGCCACGGCCGAGACGGTGATCGCGCGCGGCTGGCCCTGCCACCGCCTGCGTGGCGGACACGACCTGATGCTCGACAATCCCGCCGAACTGAGCCACCTGCTCGCCAGCTTCGCCTAGACGGGGCCGCCCCGTATCGTGAATTTGACTCAATGTAACGTTGAGCCATATTCATTCATTTCAGCGCGTTTCGGCGCTACGATCCGCCGCTTGGGCCCCCGCCTCGCGCGAGGCAGGCCCCCTCCACTCGCCGAACCCGCTGCCCCATGTCCACCGCTTCCGCCATCGCCGACGGCCCGAGCCGCCCCGTCGTCGCGCCGTCCCCGGCGCAGACGCGCCGCGCCCTGTTCGCGCTCGGCGTGGGTGGCTTCGGCATCGGCACCGGCGAATTCGTGATCATGGGCCTGCTGCCCGACGCGGCGCGCGACCTGGCCATCACGATCCCGCAGGCCGGCCACCTGATCAGCATCTACGCGCTCGGCGTGGTGATCGGCGCGCCGCTGCTGGCGATCCTCGGCGCGCGCTGGCCGCGCCGCAGCCTGCTGGTCGGGCTGATGCTGGTATTCGCGCTCGGCAACCTGGCCAGCGCGATCGCGCCCGGCTTCGGTTCGATGGCGCTGGCGCGGCTGCTGACCGGCTTTCCGCACGGCACCTACTTCGGCGTGGCCGCGCTGGTCGCCGCCGGCCTGGTACCGCGCGAGCGCCGCACCCAGGCGGTGGCGATGGTGCTGCTCGGCCTGACGCTGGCTACCCTGCTGGGCGTGCCGGTGGTGGCCGCGATCGGCCAATGGTTCGGCTGGCGCTGCGCGTTCGCGATCGTGGGCGCGATCGGCGCGCTGACGGCCCTGCTGGTCTGGCTGTGGGTGCCCTTCGTGCCGGGCGACGCGCAGGCCAGCCCGCTGCGCGAGCTGGGCGCGCTGCGCCGCCGGCAGGTGATCCTCACGCTCGGCATCGGCGCGATCGGCTCGGGCGGCCTGTTCTCGGTGTTCAGCTACGTGAAGCCGACCATGACCGAGCTGGCCCACCTGCCCGTCGCGCTGGTGCCGGCGGTGCTCGCGCTGTTCGGCTTCGGCATGGTGACCGGCAACCTGGCCGGCTCGCAGTTCGCCGACCGCGCGCTAGAAAAAACCATCCGCTGGACCCTGCTCTGGGGCGCCGTGGTGATGGGCGTCTATACCTTCACGGCGCACAGCATGCTGCTGGGGCCCGTCAACGTGCTGCTGGTCGGCACCCTGGTGGCGCTGTCGGCGACGCTGCAGACGCGCCTGATGGACGTGGCCGGCGACGCGCAGACGCTGGCCGCCGCGCTCAACCACGCGGCCTTCAATATCGCCAATGCGCTGGGCGCCTGGCTCGGCGGTCTGACCATCTCGGCGGGGCTCGGCTGGTCCTCGACCGGCTGGGTGGGCGCGCTGCTCGCGCTGGCCGGCATCGCGGTGCATGGCTGGGCGCTCGCCGACCAGCGGCGGCGGCCGGCGCCGCAGCCCGCCCCTCGGCACTGACCCGCCAGCCCCGGACCATCACCGCCGCCCGAACCGATTCCTACGTCATCCGAACCATCGCCATGCTGCCACTCGATCACGCCAACGCCCTCATCGCCGCCGCGACGCACCACGCCCGCGAACACGGCCTGCCGCCCGTCTCGGTGACGGTGGTCGACGCAACCGCCTACCCGGTCGCCTTCGCGCGCATGGACGATTGCTTCCTCGGCGCGATCGACGTGGCCTACCGCAAGGCCCGCACCGCGGCGCTGTTCCGCGCCGACAGCGTCGAGGTGGGTGCGAACTTCCAGCCCGGCGGCCCCGCCTACGCGCTCGAGAACACCAATGGCGGCCTGATCGGCTTCGGCGGCGGCGTGCTGCTGCGCGACGCGCAGGGCCGCGTGCTCGGCGCGATCGGCGTATCGGGCGCGAGCGCCGAGCAGGACCAGGCGATCGCCGAGGCCGCCGCGCGCTCGCTCGCGGCGCTCGCGTCATGAAGCCCGCCGCGGCCTGCCCCTCCC